>CAUZVZ010000014.1:0-31602 GCA_963583605.1 Gemmatimonadales bacterium UBA6960 | reverse complement strand
GCCGAGAGCCAATCCAGCTGCACCACCCAGGAGCGTGAGCACCGCCGACTCGACCAGAAACTGCCACAGAATCTCCTGGCGGGTGGCTCCCACGGCCTTTCGAACCCCGATTTCCCTGGTTCGCTCAGTCACGGAAATCATCATGATACCGATGACGCCGATTCCGCCCACGAGGAGGCCCACGGAGGAAAGCGCGAGCATGATCAAGAAGAATATTCCGAGGAACGTGTTGAACGTTGCGAGAAGCTGATCTGAGCGCAGGACGGCGAAGTTGTTCTCATCCCGCGGCCGTAGGCCCCGTATAGAGCGCATGGCTCCGATCACTTGGTCGATGGCGGCTTCTTGGGGCACCGATTCCCTGGGGACGATCCAGATCGTCGCTTGCCAATTCGAGGCTTTGAGCCTCTTCATCGCTGACGTATAGGGAAAGATGGCCCAATACTGAATTGCGGAAGAGAATATGTTCTCCTCGTTCTCGAACACGCCCACGACCGTGAAGGCCTCGCTCACGGCTCGGTTGCCCAGCGTGACCCGGATCTTTCTCCCGATCGGATCCAAGCCTCCGAAGAATTCCTCCGCGAGTGGGGCGGAGATCACGACCAGAGGGCGGGACTGGGAGACTTCTTGCGGTATGAAGTCGCGGCCCGCAGTGAAGGTTCCTGGTTGGTAAGCCGGCCAGCCCGATGAATATCCGTAGGATTGCACGCCACTCACGCGCCGTCCTTCTACCGCCATGGTCGAGCCGAAGTTGAAGCTATAAAGGGCCTCGCGGACGGCAGGAAGGCGGGCAAGACGGTCGGCCTCCTCCGGCTGAATCGTGGGCTTGTTCCACCAGGGAGGACGCCGGCTTCCGAAAGAGGCGCGCACGGCGGAAAAATCGTAGCGCAGCACGCCGAAGTTGTCCGGACCCGCCGACTCGAAGCCATCCATGATCGACGATTGAATTCCGGTCACGAGCGCCGCGATCATCACGATCACACCGACACCGATCGATACACCGAGGATGGTCAGTCCTGAGCGGACCTTGTTCGCGCGGATCGAGTCGAGGGCGATCTTGACGCCCTCCTCAAGCATGGTGAGGCGACGCACTCTACTCGTACCTCAGAGCGTCGACGGGGGCGAGCTTGGAGGCTCGCGCGGCGGGGTACACGCCGGATATCACACCCACGAGTACGCCCAGCGACACGCCGAGGGCGATCCACTTGGCATCGACGGCGGCGGGAAGCGGGGAAAGCGCCCTCACCAAGTAGGTGAGCCCCACACCGACCGCTACGCCCAGCGCCGCACCGACCCCTGAAAGTGTGACGCTCTCGATGAGCACTTGGCTCAAGATGTCGCGACGGCGGGCGCCGAGGGCCTTCCGTACTCCGATTTCCCGTGTGCGCTGCATCACCGAAACGAGCATGATGTTCATGATGACGATGCCGCCCACGACCAGCGATATGGCCACCAGTCCTGGAATCGCCAGAAACAGGACCTTGGAAATGTTGTCCCAGAAGCTCAGAGTGTCCTCAGCCGTCTCGACCGAAAATTCGTTCTCATCCGCGGGCCGCAGACGCCTCCGCGTCCGCATGATGCCCTCGATCTCTTGCTGGAGGGGTCGTAGGTCGACCGACTCCCGAGACTGCGCTACCACTTGGTCCACGATACCACGGGGGTTGGTCACCGCCTGAATCGGCGATTGGGCGGGCGCGATGGCCTGATTGTCGAGCGATTGTCCGAACAGGCTACCCTGCTCTTCGAGGATGCCGACCACGCGATACGGGAATCCGCGGATGCGCACGCGGCGACCTAGTGGATCAAGATTCTCGAAGAGGAGGTCCGCGGTCTCAGTGCCGAGCACGACGACGGCGGTGCCACGCTCGGCTTCCTGAGGGGAAAACGTGCGTCCCCTTTCGACGTTCCAGTCACGAATCGCCAGGATCTCAGGCGTGACGGCCCAAATTTGAACGTTTTCGACGGATTGACCGTTGTCGGCGACGACTTCCCCTCCCGTGCTGCTCTCCGCGCCCACACTCGCCGGGATGGTGATTTGATCCCTCACCGCTTCCCAGTCCTCGTAGGTAATCTGAGGACGGCGCTGTAGGGCACGGTTACTGGAGCCTTCGAAGCTCGGTCCGTCCGACCACCGGCGGAGCGTGACGGTATTCACCCCGAACATGACGGCCGCGAGATCTTCGCGGACATAGCGATCCATCCCCTCGACGATGCTGACGACCACGATGAGGAACATGACCCCGACGATGACGCTGAGGAGACTGAAGAAGCTTTTCAGCTTCTCAGTCCAGATCTGCTGGAGGGCCAGCCGGATTCCTTCCGCGAACTGCACGAGTTCTTCCTAGGATCTGTGGGCTTCGTCAGTTGGACTCATTGGAACTCTCCTCTTCCTGCTGCACCCGGTCTCCGTTGGTAAGATCACGGATCTGTTGGTAGGGCCCCGCCACGATCGTGTCCCCTTGGCTTATGCCTGTAATGATCTCGAAATGCTCCTGACCGGTGATCCCGACTTCGACAGGGGTGAATCTGACCCGTCCGTCCTCTACCAAGAACACGCCGTCTACGTCCGTGACTTCCTGGCGCGAAAGTGGACCCCGCGACTGGCCGTCGATTTGCTCCTCTTCGCCGCCTCCGGCGTCAGAGCGGCTCTCCTCGGGTCGAACCGTCAGCGCGATGATCGGCACGGAGAGGGCATTCTTACTCGTCGCCGTGATGATGTCCGCAGTGGCGGACAGATCCGGGCGAATCCCTCGCGGGGGATCGTCCATGGTGATGACCACCTCGAAGTCGATGGCCGCAGCCTGGCCGCTCCCGGCCGAAGACGCCGGAGGCCGGATGGCGCTGTTGCCGATTTCGGTCACCACGCCACCGAAGAGCCGGTCGGAGAAGGCGTCCAATTCCAGGACCGTGCTGTCGCCCAAGGCGATGTACGGAATGTCTGTCTCGTCTACCTCGAGGACGGCTTCGACCCGTGACAGCTCGCTGATCGTGAGGACCAAGCTGCCGGGGTTGTTCATGGTGCCGACGATGACGGTCTCTCCCTCATTCACGTTGAGACGCGTCACGGTACCGGAGTGGGGAGCCGTAAAAACGGTCTTGCTCAGTCGCTCGTTCGCCTCATCGAGCGAGGCTTGCGCTTGCTGGACTCCGAATTGGAGCGACTCGAGCTGGCGGGTGGCCAACTCCACGTTGGTGTCCGCGTCATCGAGTAGCTGCCGTGCGACCAACAGCGAATCACGGTTGAACAGGTCTCTCAGCCGCTGGGAATCCCTGGTGGCCTGCACCAGAGTCGCTTCCTGTTGCCGCTCCATGGCGCGTGACTGGTTCAGCGATGCCTCGGTCCGCGATACGGAGGCCGCGAACTGGGTCGGGTCGAGCCGCAACAAGAGTTGCCCAGCCATGACGTCGTCACCCTCGTCGACGAGCAATTCGGTGACGCGAGCCGAGACCTCAGAGCTGATGTCCGTCACCCTTCCCGCTCGAATGTTGCCGCTGGCCGTGACGGTTTCGACGAGGTCCCTACGGGCCACGGCCTCCAGTCGGACTGGAACGCCCCGGTCCCGTCTTTGAGTAATGGTGAGGGCCGCGGCGCCACCGATTACGGCGACGATCGCGATCCCGATCAAGACTTTGGTCCTAGCGTTCATGGATTTATGGATAGCCTCAGGGTGTGCGGAGGGAGTTTCCCACCACCGCCTCCAGGTTTGCGAGGAAGTCGTGGTACGCGAAGATCGCAGCGATCTGTTCCCGATCGGCTTCGACCTTGAGGGTCTCCGCTTCGAGGAGCTCCAGGAAGTCGGCGAGCCCGACTGTGAAGCGCTCTCTCGCCAGGCGGAGTTGTTCGTCGGCCACGATCTGGTTCTGGTCTTCGATCAGCGCCGCTTGGTAGGCGGTTCGAACCGTGGCCAGGGTGGTGGCGATATCCGCTCTGAGCGCGAGTTCCTGTTCCCTCAAGCTGAGGTCGAGGTCGTCGAGTTGTACCCGAGCCTCAGTGACTTGGCGTTGCCGGCTGAGGCCCTGGAAGAGGGGGAGGCTGATCGTGATGCCCGCTGCCGGTGGTTGGCCCGTGAAGCTGAACGGGAAACCATGATTCTCTCGTTCTATCAGTTGTGCGTCCGCATCCGTGAACTGCAATTGTGCGCAATCCTGAGAGGGGAGCGGGCTGGTCAGCCGAGAAAAAAGATCGTTGAAGAACAGACAATTTTGAATTGAACCCTGCGCCTGGGATTCCGCCTGCCGAATGCTGAGCGCAGTACTCGACGCCTGGCGGGTGAATCCGCTCGTGTTCGCACGCAGGCTCAACGACGGGAGGTACGAGCTCTTCGCCATTTTCACCTCGTAGCTGCTCGACGAGCGACTCGCGCGGAGCGACCTGAGGTTGGGGTTATACGCCAATCCCATCTGGTAGAGCTCTTCACGATCCCAAAGGGGCTCCGAGAGCTCAAAGGGCGTGGTCGGCACGAAAGGCGAGTCGAGGTCGGCTCCCATTTGCTGCAAGAGCCGTATCCGGGCGGTCTCGAGCGCGTTGGAGGTCTGTAGGACCGTGACCTCAGCTCGCCCCACGGCCACTTCGGCCTGAGCCACGTCCACTCCGGTCGCGCTCCCCACCGCTAGCTGCGCTGCCGCCAGACGAAGGTTGAAGCTCGCCCGCTCCCGCTGCTGTTCGGCGACCCGCAACTGTTCAGCCTCCCGGAGAACGGCGATGTAGCCCTGCGTGACCTGGAAGATCAGATTCGCCTCCGCGTCGGCGAACTGAGCCTGGATCGCGACGCGATCTGCCTTCGCTTGGCCGGGGGCCAGCAACGTGCGGCCGTTGATCTGGTATTCGAGGCTGAGGTTGTAGTTGGAGAACAGGAACGAGGGCTGGTTCGCAAATCCGAGCTGCTCGAAGGTCAAACTCCCGAAGGTCTGCTCTCCGGCGCCCTGCCAAGAGATTCCACCGTTCACCGACGCAGACGGAAATAGCCCCCCGTAGGCGGATCTTACATTCCAGTTCGCGACGTCCTCATCGTTGCGAACGGCTTGAAGTCCCGGATTGTTCTGGCGGGCGATATCTATCGTTTCTTCCAACGAGAGAGAGACCGGTACGAAGTCCTGCGCGGCGGTTCCTGGCGGAAAGAACAAGAGCGCCAAGGCCAGAGCCATGTTTTGGAGCGATCGAGTCAACAAGGGAAGTCTCCGTCTAGATTGAATGCTGCACACACGGAGGGAAGGACCCGCACAAGGAAGACGACCCACATCCCACACGGTATCGCTAGCCCACCTACGCTTGGTATGGTCCGTCGGTTTCAGGCGCCGTTGGTCGCGCCACGACATGCCGTTCTGCCCACTTACGTACGGGTTAGAGGGATCCTTCACGCCTTACATCTGGAGGCGCAGCGGGTTCTCATCACTACTCAATCCTGCTCGCGGACGGAGCTGGACGAGGGACTCTCCCCGCTCAGCTTGAGTGAATCGTCCGCGAACGTGTTGCGGAGGATTTTCAACGCGTCACTGAGCTCCTGGAGCTGCGTTGCCGGGAGCGACACGAGGCTTTCCGAGATCGGAATGACGGCGCGGTCGTAAACCTCCTTGAGAGCCGCCCTACCAGCCGGCGTCGCCTTGATCATTACAACCCGTCGATCGACCGTGGATCGGCTTCGTGCCACCCACCCGAGGTTTTCGATGGTCGTGATCGTCTTGGACATCGTCGGCATACTCACGGCATGGAAATCTGAGAGTTCACCCAAGCTCCGGGTATTTTTGACCACCATGCCCAGCAGGCCCACGTAAGCCAACTTCATGGACCGTTGTGATTTACGAAGGTCCGCGGCCACCCTCCTCGTCACGAGGGGAATGACCTCCAACACTTCGCCGGCCACTTTCTGTGCGCTGACAGCCATATTTCTGCCCACTCATCAAAATAGTTTCATTGGACGAATCATTAGCAAAGGCAACTATAATTACAAGTGACACGGAGGGGGCGAGGATGTGACGTACTGACTCAAGGGGGAACCTACGCAGACCCTACGCGGGGCTAACTCGGGGGTGGATCCCGGCGCACAGCGACGTAATTCTGCGACGGAATCTGAACGCGCAGAACCCGGTTTTGGCCGTCCATCCAGATGTCATGTAAGGCTCCGTCAATGCGTAACTCCAGCCGCTGGGCCGCAATGGTGGCCCCTCCAATCGTGACCGGCTCAACCGTCGTCATGCGCAGCGTTCCTGTCGATTGGACTCCCAGCCTCGGGAAGATGGCCGAAATCCTAAGCTCGCCCGGGGTCTGATAAGGCGCGACGAAGAAGTAGTGATGTGCGAAAAATAGATCCAACACCACTGTCGGCGTCTGCTGTTGGGTTTGGTGATACTCTCGCTCCTCGACCCCGGCTTCGGACGATGCGGAGGAGACCATCCGGCCTCCCCGACTCTCCAGGCGAATCGAAAGTTCAGATGGGGCGGAGACGTTCACCTGATACGCATCGAGGGACATCCCCACCCCGAGGGCGCCGAGGGCAGACTGCATCATCTGTCTCGACCCACCCTGAACGATTTCGAGCGTGCCTTGGGCGATGGTGCGGGTGTTGTCACCGAACCCGGATCGGCGAATTCGAAACGTCTCAGTGCCGACGGCTCGGCCGCCCAACTCGACAATGAACGTGCCCTCGTCTACTTCGACCGCCTGGCCAGATACTGCCCCGGGGAGGAACCCGAATCCGGTGGCGCCAAAGCCTCCCGGCAGGGCCAGGAGCAGGGAATACAAGGTCGTTGAGAAACGCATGAGCCTAAAGTACACCGGATCTCAGTGTATCGTTCGATGGTATGGGTTGGAGGGCTCTCGTCAACAGCCTTCCGGGGAAGCCGATGGTGAGGGACGCGCCAATGCCTCCTCCAAGGTGGTGATGTACCGGTGGTAGACAGCGGCGCCCTTCTCAGCGGTCGCCAGCGTGGGGCGGCCGACGACACTTTGGAAGCCGGGAGGAGGTGTGGTGACTCGACCCTCGACATATTTTCCTGAGGATTGTGAATGGGGCAGAAAGTAGACCGCCTCGTCCATGCGGACGAGTTCGGGTGCGAGGAAAAGGAGAAGGGAGGTTTCGAGTTCACCGCCCCTCTTTTCCTCAGGAAGGCCGTCCACAAGGTCGGCGACGTCGATCGTCATGGGGTCGACGATTTCCGTCGTTGCGTTCTCGGTAAGGGCGGTGAGGAGTGCCTCTATGTGGGGTTCGTGGCGTTGGGCTGAGACGATTACGACTTCGTCGATGCCGTGGTCGTCCCAACTGGAGAGGAGTTCATTTATGGCACGATGGAAGGTCTTCCGGCGCAGCGTACCGGTACCGGGGTCCGGCGCCCAGTCCGGCTTTGTAAGGCCGTAATGGAACGTCGGCGCCACCACCAGCTGCAAGCGACTGGACAGATCGAGGGCGACGCACTCAGCGCTGAGTGGCAAATGGGGTCTGTGGTGATCAAGCGCGCCGACGGGAAGGATCAGGCGCGCATCATTGGTGAGCAGGCGACGGACTTCTGGCCAGGAAAGGCGGCTCAGCCTCAATGACCCCTCAGGATCGATCTGGCGATTCAATGGTTCCCTCCCGTCGATTAGACCTCCTCATCCGTCTCGCGCCCTGGCTCGGCGTTCTCGCCTTGGCTGCCTGGACACGTTGGCCGTCGGTCGCTCTGCTCGTGTTCGCCGGGGCGTCCGCACTCACAGTCCTCGCCGCCCGTCCCGGTGGTGGGCCTGCTCGCGCGCTTTCGAGCGCCGTCATCTTCGCAGGTGTGATCATCGGATCCTTCGGCCACATCGACCTGCGCCGAATCTCACAAAACTTCGACGCCTACTGGGACCTCCGAAGCGCCCGAGCCGAAGAGGCACTCGACGAGCGCCTCCAGCGCCTGCTCGTGATGGGCGAAGAAGCAGTGACCCGTATTGGAAATCTGGCGTCTGGCGGGACGAATACAACCGTCCTCGATGGATTGCGGGGCGTCCGGCAGGAAACGGGAATGACGCTCGCCGCGATATACGGGCCGGAGGGCGAGTTCCTCGTGTGGGATGGGGTACACCGCGGTGTCGTACCCGAGGAATTGAGGATGGGGGATGTCCGATACCTCTACAGGGATCGACCCTTGTTCAGCTACTTGTACTTCACGGCTCCGATCCCGGGCGGTGGAACCGCGATGGCCGCGGCACTGATCAAGGCAAACCTGCCCCGAAATCTGGAGGGGGACCCCGGCGACTTCGTAACCGACTTCCGGGACGGTGTGGGTGAGGATCTTCGGGTCTTCCGCGCCGAGAGGACGTCGGGAGAGGATGTGTTCGACCTGCGTTGGGAAAACGAGGCACTCTTCAGCGTCTCAGTCGTCAGACCCACTCAGGAGCAACGCCTGAGCGAGGTTCGATCAACGTGGTCGAGGATTGTGGGTTTGTTGGCGGTCATCGCCTGGTTGATGCTCGCTTTCACCGCTGGATCGGAAAAGAGCGACCGTGCGGCTGGAGCGCTCACCCCTCTGGGGCTCGCTCTACTGGCTCCGGTCGGAGCCGCCATGGGTTCGCCGCCGTTCTTCACTGCGGCCGATTTCGTATTGCCCGGACCCGTTCCTGTGTCGTTCGAGCGCGTACTCCTCCTTGGGGTGGCCTTGGGCGTGGTGTTGGCCGCCCACATGCCGCCACCGATCCGGTTTCGCTCCCTGGCCTCAGGCTTCGCGGTGCTCATCGGTTTCCCACTCCTGTCGACGCTGATCTTGGGCGGCGCGGGTCCGGGGATACTGGTGGGTGCGGAAGGGAAATGGATCGCATACCAAATGGTTATGGCTATTTTACTTACACTTGTTTGTCTCAGTGCGTTTAGAATAGGAGAGCGCACCGACGGAGGAGCCCCTCCCCGGGTCCCCCTCACGTTGGCTTTCATAGCTCTGGTGGCGCTCTGCCTGACGGGAGCCTTCTGGGTGCGGATGGCGGGAACGATCCCCGGATGGGTCACCGCGGCGTGGGCGTTGCCAGCACTCCTGGCCGCGTACGGGCTGTCATGCGTCGGAGAGGGCCGCCGCGACTGGATGTCCTGGTTCGCTGCGGCGGTCATCGGGTCCTCTGCGGCTGTTGTGATCACTTGGGGAGCTCGCATCGACGCTCGCATGGATGATGCCGAGCTCCAACTGGCACGCCTGGGCGTGCCCGCGGATCCATACCTTGAGTATGTGCTTCATCGCTTCGTGGATACGGCCGACTCGCTTGACGCGGCGGGGGCGGAGTCGGGGGAGCTTCTTTACGAGAGTTGGATCACGAGCGGGTTGGCCGAAGAGGGAACGGGCGTGTGGCTCACGCTCTGGTCCCCGGGGGATCTTCCGGAATTCGAGATCACCATTGGTGTGGATGGTGGACGCCCTGGCCCTGCCGACGACTTCCTCGAGGAGGCCCGGCAAGGTGAGCCCGCCCTGGTCAGGCGTCTCGGCGCCGGCGACGCGAACTACGTGGTTCAAGTTCCGCTCGCGGGGGGGCGCGTGGTCACGGGTGTGTTGCCGCCTCGGAGGGAGCTCTCGAACTCCTCACCCTTCGGCCCGATCTTTGGTGGCTTAACCGCGTTGAGTGAGAGTCCGCTCACCATGGTTCCGGTTCTGCCGAGTGATGGGGGGATGTCGTCCGAAGAGACGGTCTGGCGCCGTTCCGACCAGGGATGGGAAGCCACCATGGGCGTGCCCTATCCGGACGGGGCGGTCGACGCGAAGTACTCCCTGGAACTCCCGAGGCCCCTTCTGGCCGTGGCTCGGGGGACGCTCCTCGTGCTCGCTAACAGTCTGGCGATTCTTCTCCTGTGGACACTGGGCCAGTATGTGCTCGTGGGGCGGCGCCCAACGGTCCGAACGTGGAGGAACCCGTTCTCGTCCTTTCGAGCCAAAGTGACCCTTGCGCTCTTCGGGTTCTTCCTCGTGTCGGCCACCCTCTTCGGCACCGTCGCGTTCCGGACGCTGAACCAAGCCACTGAGAGAACGGCCGCCGCGATCGCGGGGCGGGTCGCTGCAGACGCGGCGGCCTTCTACCGCGACGTGCAGGGTTCCATGACGCTGCTCTCCGCTCGCGTGGGCGCGGACCTTCTGGAGTATCGAGCGGGAGAGTTGCGGGGTGGGTCGGTGGACGACCTCGTGGAGCTCGGCTTGTACGATGGGCTGATTCCCTACGAGTTGAATCAACGGATCGAGAACCGGGAGGAACTCCTTGAGACCACGCTCGGGAGCCTCGGCCGGCGCGAATACTTGATGGCCTTCCGAAGGCTTCCGGACGGGGACGTGGTGGCGACGCAGGTGCCGCTCCAGGCAGGTGCGACCACCTTGAGGCAGCGGGAGATCGCCGAACTAGTCGCCTTCGTCGTGTTGCTGGGCGCGGGGCTGTCTCTGGTTCTCGCATTCCTGGTGGCTCGAACGCTCACCAGCCCGATTCGCACGCTCCAGGTGGGGTCCGAGAGGGTGGGCGGGGGCGACCTCCAGCTACAGTTGCCCAGTGACCGGGCGGATGAATTCGGGTCCGTCTTCACCGCCTTCAACCGCATGGTGTTGCGTCTCGAACGAGCGCGTCGAGCGCTGGTCAGGACGACGAGGCGTACCGAAGCGATCGTCGAAGACGCCGCGACCGGCGTCGTGGCGCTCGATGCTCTGGGCCGCGTGATTCTGGTGAACGCGAGGGCTCAGGCCGTGTTGGAGGGACGCATAGAAGTCGGTGGGCCCATGCCCCGATTCGATGGCCCGAGGGGCGAGTTCGTCGAGTGGGTAGAGCGCTGTTTGCGGGACGGCCTTCGGGAAGCCACCGTCGAATTTCAATGGGGTGAGCGGCGCATCAGGGTGCGCGCCCGTGAAGTCTCACGGCAGGAACCTGGGGGAATCGTCCTCTCCCTCGAGGACATCACCGATGAGCTGCGGACTGAGCGGATTCTCGCCTGGGGCGAGATGGCGCAGCAAGTCGCACACGAAGTGAAGAATCCGCTCACACCGATCAAGCTGAGCGTGCAGCACATCCAACGGGCTTGGAAGGATCAGAAGGGGGAGTTCGAGGCGGTCCTGGAGCGGAATGTCGGGGCCATCCTGAGTGAGATAGACCGCCTCGCCGAAATCGCGAGCGGCTTTTCACGCTTCGGTGTACCGGGCGCCGGCGGCGACGTCCCGCTCGAGGCCGTGGATGTGGGCGCCGTGGCGCGGGAGGTGCTCACGCTGTACCGCGGGGGCGAGGGCGGTCCAATCGACTTCGCCGCCGCCATCCCTCAGGATCTGCCGTTGATCAGCGCGCGTGAGACAGAGTTCAAGGAAGTCTTGAGCAACTTACTCGAGAACGCGCGGGCGGCGATCGAGGGGGAGGGAAGAGTGGTCATCGAAGCCGTGTCGGTGCCGACCGCGGTGGAAGTCCGGGTCCGGGATAACGGCACGGGCATACCCGTCGAGCTCATGGGAAGGATCTTCGAACCGCGATTCAGTACCCGTTCCACCGGTACCGGACTCGGCCTCGCCATTGTTCGCAAGCTGGTGGAATCGTGGGATGGTACGGTGGCCGCGGAGATGGATCGTGGGGAGGGCACCGTGATCCGCCTACAGCTTCGGCCGTGGATTGATACAGGGTCGATTGTGAGTGACGATGACTCCTGACGAGGGGAACCGCGCACTGGCGATTTGGTTTCGGATAACGCACCTTAGTACGTTAGTGTAGGAGATCCTGTCCTCTCCACATGGAGTGTCATGACGGATTTCGCTCAACCCGCTGAGATCCGACCCTCCCGGTCTCCCACAAGAGGCACCCGCCCCGCTCCCAACACCCATCAGGTCGGAGAATGGCTCGAAGCTCAACGAGGATTCCTCGCGAGATATTGGTTCGAGGAAGTCTTGCATCGAGTCATTGTGGATCCGGAAATGGAGCGTGTTCTCGCACGGTTCCTCAACTTGTTGACGTGTATGATCCCAGGGGGTTTCGATCATCGTCGATCTGCGGTGGTCCCGGTGTGGAAGAGTGCTGCGGAGCTCTATGGGGCGCTTGGCGCGAAGAGGGGTTTGGCTGCCGGCGAAATCGTTGAAGAATTCCAGATCGTGCGTGAGGCGCTTGTGCGCATTCTCTTCGAGGCCCCGCCCGCGAGGTATGGGGTCGCGCTCTCACTCGCCGACGCGCTTCGATTGAACCGCTTCCTCGATAGTGGCGTGACGCATGCGAGCATCGGCCATACGGATGGTCTTTTCTTCGCCCTCTTCCACGGGAGCGGTGTATCGACCGTCCCCACCGAGAAGCTCGTCGCGGAGCTCGAGGAGCAACTCGAGTGCCTCGAGGTGGAGTGGGCCTCCGTTCGTTAATCCGCTTGATCGGCCGAGGCGCTCCGCACCATCGCCTCGAGATCTCCCATCTTGGGGCGACCGATGAATTGGCTCGTGAGTGAAGCCGTCGCAAAAATCAAGATCCAACTCTCTGAGCCGGTCATCAACCCGGCCTTGATCCCGATGAAGCTGAGCGCCTCACGGAGGCGCTTGCGGAACGATCACCGACAAGGAATAGGCCCTCAGCGCGGCGACCTCATCCGACCCATGATCGATCTGTCGTCGCCGCCGTCCCTGAGCGGACGCGATGGCGAGGCCGACGAAAACCACGCCTACGGCCCCGTACCGTATGGCTTGGGCTGGGGACCCGGCAAATGACCCGAACGCATCCGACCGCACCAGAAAAATCGCCACGACTGCAAAGGGGGCAACGCCGACCATCATGCTCAGCGAGATGATCAGCAAGATCGAGCACTGCTGCCGGATGTTCAGGCTTCGCGAATCTCCCTCACCAAGTCGGTCATCGAGCCCTTGGCGTCCCCGAAGAACATCAGGGTGTGATCCATATAGAAGAGCGGATTGTCGATGCCAGCGAATCCGGCTGAAAGACTTCGCTTCATGACGATCACGCTCTTCGCCTTATCCACATCGAGAATCGGCATGCCCGCGATCACGCTCTGGGGATTGTGCGCCTCAGGGTTGACCACGTCGTTGGCGCCAACGACGAGCACGACGTCGGTCCGGCCGAAGTCCTCATTGATCTCGTCGAGGTCGAAAAGCTTGTCGTAGGGCACGTCCGCTTCGGCGAGCAGGACGTTCATGTGCCCGGGCATACGGCCGGCCACCGGGTGGATGGCGTACTTCACGTCTACGCCCCGCTCCTCGAGATTGTCCATTGCCTTCCGGAGTTCGTGCTGCGCCTGCGCGACCGCGAGACCGTAGCCCGGCACGACGATCACGGATTGGGCGTAGGCCAGGATCGTCGCCGCACCCTCGGCGTCCACGGAGCGCGCCGCCTGGTCTCCTGAGCCGATCTGGGCGGCACCGGACGTCTCGCCACCAAACGCGCCGAATGCCACGTTCGCCAGCGAGCGGTTCATGGCCTTACACATGATCATCGTGAGGATGAGGCCGGCCGCGCCTACGAGCGCGCCGCTGATGATGAGCACGTTGTTTCCGATCACGAACCCCGCAGCGGACGCAGCCAACCCCGAGTAGGAGTTGAGCAAAGAAATCACGACCGGCATGTCCGCGCCGCCGATGGGAATCACTAGGAGAACGCCCAGCAGGAGTGCGATTGCCGTGAAGATCGCGAAGACCGTGAGATCCGAGAGTTCCCCGACACCGAACACGCCCATGACCGAGGCACCCAGCACTAGGAGCGATAGGAAGAGCAGGGCGTTGAAGGTCTTCTGGAGCGGGAACGTGATGGGATTGCCCGACACCAGCCCCTGGAGCTTGCCGAACGCGACGAAGCTGCCGGAGAAGGTCACCGTACCGATGAGGCAGGAGATGGCGATGGTAAACCCGTCACCCAGCGCGAGAGCCGCACTCGCTGACTGCACGCGCAACAACTCAGCCGCCGCAACGAGAGCTGAGGCGCCGCCTCCGAACCCGTTGAAGATGCCCACGAGTTGGGGCATGTCGGTCATCTTCACCGTCCGTGCAGCCACGCCACCGATGAGAGAGCCTAACACCATTCCGGCCACGATGCCGGTCCAGCTCAAAACCTGGTTTTCGACCAGCGTAGCGACGATGGCGATGAGCATGGCCAAGGCCGCCAACCGGTTCCCCCCCCGAGCCGTGGCGGGGGACTGGAGGCGTTTGAGGCCGACGACGAAGAGGACGGAAGCAAAGAGGTACGACAGCTCCACCCAAAGGGAAAGATCCATGAATTAGCTCCTCAAGAAGGCTGTTGGTGGAGTACAGTGGGTCGCCACCCGTGTTACCGCACGGGTACACGGGATGCCACGGACCCAGCTCCTAGGCGGAGCGACGACGCCATAGCATTCGCTACGGCTAGGACCTCCAACAACGGAGATGGGGTCGTGCCACCGCAACCCTTCAACGAGTATGGTCATGTCCTTGATGATCGTGGGCACAGGGCGGTTGTGCGGTTGATCCTGTGTCTCTCCTCCTCGCCGTAGCGTTGCTACGCCTCGTCGTCGTTCCTTGTCTGAACGCGCACAAGTGACCTGTGCGCGACCCACTGTACTCCACCAACAGCCTTCTGAGTGGCCGCTATTTTTTCTTGAACATTTGGAGCATGCGGTCGGTGACCATGAAGCCCCCGACCACATTGATCATCGCCATCACGATGGCGGCGATTCCCAGGATTTGCGCGAGCCCGGAATCGACTTGTGCTGAGACCACCAAGGCGCCGACGACGGCGATGCCTGAGATGGCGTTGGCTCCGGACATCAGGGGCGTATGCAAGGTCGGGGGCACCTTTGTGATGATCTCCTGACCCGTGAGCGTGGCGAGGACAAAGACGTATAGTCCGACGACCATTTCGCCCATCAGGATCCTCCATTTCAGTGTAAGCACGGTTTCGGTGGGAAAGTGCTGTAGTTACTGCCCGAGAACCTACTCAGGATCTCCCGATACGCCAGACCGTCGAGCAGGGCTCTGAACGTGGACCGAAAAAAGCGTTGCCGTCCAAGGGATCTTCAGTTTAGCGTCGAATAGGGCGGTTCGCGCTGATAAGGCTCTGATTCCCGGTCGGTCGCAGCGTACGAGTCTGCCGCCGACCTGTCATGACCAAAGGAGGCCGACCGTGGACCAGGAATCATTCTGATACGTATCGAGCGCCTGAGACCGCGCGCGTCGAGCCCTCTCAATCTCTGTTGCCCGCGATGCTCCAGGCGCGCTCGAATCGCGACATGACCTTCGCGGTTTCCGCGCGCTCTCCCTGAGCCTAGAGCGCCTGGGCAAGACCGTAGGGGCTCCATCCGTTTTCAGGGTACTTGGCGAGATCCGCCTCGAAGACGGATTCAGCCTCCACAAAGCGGCCTTGCTCGAAGTGGATTCGGCCGAGGACCTGCCGGCTCGGGATCGACCAAGGCGGGGGCTCGTCGTAGATGAAACCGTCCTCGGGGACGATGGCACGCTCCAGAAGCGCGACGGTACGCGTCTCGTCCCCGTCCGCGTGAAGCAGCTCGGCCTCCAGCGCCAACGCCCCCAACGTGAGGATCTGGCTGGCCGGATTCCACCAAACGATGTAGGGCTTGATACCCGGACTCTTGACGCGGGCCCGCAGCATCTCGAGTTCGGCAGTGGCATCGACTGCGCGGCCGGTGCGCAGGAGTGCCATGCCGCGTGCGTAATGGGAGAATCCTACCACGAAGTCTGGGTCCGTATCGGAAACCGGCTCTGCGAGGATCTCCTCCCACATCCCGAATCGAGTCATCATGCGAAGTGGTAACAAAACGAAATTCTGGAGGCCGCTGAGCTCAGCGGCCGTCATCATCTCGCGATCGACCGGGGCGGCACCGCTGCGTGCTGCTGCGAGTGCCTCAGCTCAGTGACCGGCCATGGCCGCCGCGAAATTGAGGAAGTCGTAGTTGTGGGGGTAGTACGCGATCAGGTACATGCCCAGCGGGCTCTCCGCGTCGATATATTGCTCATCGGCGTGGGTCGCGGCGTGATTGTGTTCGATCGCGTCCACGTAACGACCCACTCAGACGAAAATGTGTGCCGGCATGTGCACGATGTGACCAGCCGATGGCATCAAGTCCGGAAGACGCTCTGCGCACGGAACCGCCCGCTCAGCATCCACCTTTTCGACCGTGTGGATGTAGAGATGGCAAGCCCCCGCGTGGTCGGGGGACCGCTCGACTACCCGTTCCAGCGCCGAAAACAGGACCTCCGTTGCGGTTCGGGGCGTACCGTCCGGGTTCCAGTAATTCCAGGGCGCCAGGTTCATGAGCGCGTCGGTGTAGAGGACCTGGGCGTCGTCATCGCCCAGAGCACGGCCCGCTACTCTGGACATGGCGGACGCGTATGCCGAATCCCTCTCTGCGCGATCGCCCAAAGGGGCGGGTCCGTAGCGCCGGGCGAGCGCATTGATGTATTCCTGTTCTGCTGCCGACACGTCGGGAGCGAGCGCCACCGCGTACTGGATCGCATCCCAAGCGAGTGCACCTTCCACGGAATCCATGGCTGAGTTGATATTCGGGCCCGCGGCCAACGCGATTCCCCACCAGCACATGGCGCAGCCCGGATCGAGCTCGAGAGCGTACTCGTACGAACGGATCGCTTCCTCGTGGTTGAACGCGTACGTGAGGCGGAGGCCCTGATCGAAGTAGGCTTGCGCCTGGAGATTGTTGGCCGTGATGGCGTGATGGTAATCGCCGAGTCCTTCGAAAAAAGGAGGGGGCTCAGGCGGGTTGGCGGAGCAGGCAGTGAGGAGTGCGAGGGACAGCACGAATGAACGCATCGATATCTCCAGAATCGGGCTGGGCCAAACCTACTCAGGGCGGGCCATATAGGCAGAAGCACGTACGCCAGTCGGTTATGGGAACCCTAGCCCAGCTTCTCCTTGGTTGGCCCGTGCAGCACCTCGCCCCCGTGGGTCACGCAGGTGCCCGCGACTACCTCGTCCTCGAAGTTGAGCGACAGCTCGCCCTCGGCGACGAGCTCCTTGAGGAGCGTCTCGACGTTCTTCGAGAACATTTGGCTCGCGTGCATGGGGATCTCCGCGGGTAGGTTCGTGGGGCCCATCACTTTCACGCCGTTTCGCACCACGGTCTCGCCTTCGCGCGTGACGGCGCAGTTGCCTCCGGAAGCGGCCGCAAGGTCCACGATCACCGATCCGGGGTGCATCGAGTCCACCATCTCTTCGGTGATGAGCCGGGGCGCAGGCCGCCCGGGGATCTGGGCTGTCGTGATCACCAGATCCGTATCGGCGATGTGCGCGGCAATGAGTTCGAGTTCGCGCTGGTGCTGCTCCTCGCTCAGCTCCTTGGCGTAGCCGCCCTCGCCCTCGCCGGTGACCTCCTCTTCCGTCTCAAGGAACGTGGCGCCCAAACTCTCGATCTGCTCCTTGACGGCGGGACGCACATCGAAGGCCTCCACCTTGGCGCCCAGGCGCCGCGCCGTGGCGATCGCCTGGAGCCCGGCCACGCCGGCGCCGAGGATGAGGACCTTCCCGGGCCGAATGGTTCCGGCGGCGGTCATGAACATCGGCAGGAACTTCGCGAGCTCGTCCGCGCCGGTGAGCACGGCCTTGTATCCCGCGACCGTGGCCTGCGACGAGAGCACATCCATGCTCTGCGCTCGCGTGATCCGCGGGATGAGCTCCAACGCGAACGCGGTCACTTTGGCGGCGCCGAGACTACCGATCAGTTCCGGCTCAGTGAGTGGCGAGAGTAGCGAGATGAGCACCACACCCTCGGGGAGCGCTGCGATCTCTTCGTCGGTCGGCGGCTGAACCTTCAAGACGACTACGGCGCCCTGCACGGCCGCCCTCACGTCTGGAGCGATCGTCGCCCCCGCTTCGCGATACTCGTCGTCCGAGAAGTGGGACGGGACGCCGGCTCCCGACACGACGGTGACTTCGCACCCGAGCTTTTCGAGCTTGGGCACGCTCGCGGGAATCAGCGCGACCCGGTGTTCACCGGGCAGTGTTTCACCGAGAACGGTGACGTTCATGACATGCTCCCACCTTGAATTTCTGACCAGGAACCGGTCGGACCACCCGGCGCGAACTTGCGCGGAGGCGTTACACGCGCGCACCATATCGGCCCACCGCTCTTTCCTCAAGGCTTGCGAGGGACCGATGAAGATCCTCGAAGATATCGAATCCGTCGATCGACGTGGATTCATGGCGTATATGTCCGCTCTGGGCCTGGGTGGGACGGTGTTTCCGGGAGTCCTCTGGGCGCAGGTACAGACGGGCGGTGAGATCACCTCTGAGATCGTTGCCGACGCGGGGAAACTGGCTGGTCTGGAATTCACTGAGGAGGAGCGCGCCCTTATGCTCGAGGGCCTGAACACGAATCTCGAGGCGTATGCGGCTCTGCGTGAAAATCCCGTTCCGAATCACGTGATGCCTGCCGTCCAGTTCGATCCCGTGCTCCCGGGACGGGAGTTGCCTTCCGAAACGCGTCCCTTCCGGTTCACGAGGCACATCGGGTTGAGTCGGCCAAGGGACCCGGAGACCTTGGCGTTCATGCCGGTTACTCAGCTCTCCGAGTTGATTCGGACTCGGCAGCTGAGTTCTACCGAACTCACCACGCTCTACTTGGAGCGGCTGGAACGGCACGGCCCGACGCTGGAGGCCGTCATAACGCTGACGGGCGATCAAGCGCTCGTGGATGCGGCTCAGGCGGATCGTGAGATCGCGAACGGTGCCTACCGCGGCCCGCTTCACGGCATCCCATGGGGCGCCAAGGATCTGCTGGCGGCCGAGGGCTACCGTACTACGTGGGGTGCCGCGCCGTACCGGGACCAGGTCATCGGAGAAGACGCGACCGTGGTACGTCGCCTCGAAGAGGCGGGCGCCATCCTGGTTGCGAAGCTGACCCTGGGCGCCCTCGCATCGGGGGACTACTGGTACGGTGGCCGAACCCGGAACCCGTGGAACCTGGAGCAGGGCTCGAGCGGCTCGTCGGCGGGCTCGGCCGCAACGACCGCCGCCGGCCTCGTTGGCTTCGCCATCGGAAGTGAGACCCTCGGCTCCATCGTGTCGCCGGCAACGCGCTGCGGTGTAACCGGGCTCCGGCCGACTTACGGGCGCGTCAGCCGCTCCGGAGCCATGGCGCTCTCGTGGAGCATGGACAAATTGGGTCCCCTCGCCCGCAGCGTGGAGGACTGCGCATTGGTCTTCAACGCCATCCACGGCGCGGATGGCCGCGATCCTACGGCGCGCACAACGCCCTTCAATTGGGATTCCGATCGGCCGCTGTCGGATCTCCGGGTCGGGTACTTCCGCCGCGGCTTCGAGTCGGACGGCGTGACTGAGCACGACGAGGCGGCGCTCGAGACGCTCCGTTCGCTGGGTGTAGAGCCGGTACCGATCGACCTTCCCTCCGACTATCCGCTCCAGGCGCTGCGGATCATTTTGCGCGCGGAAGCGGCGGCCGCCTTCGACGATCTGACGGTGAGCGGAAGGGATGATCTGCTCGTGAGACAGACGCCCGGGTCATGGCCCACCTCATTCCGGGTCGCCCAGATGATTCCGGCCGTGGAGTACGTCCAAGCCAACCGGGTCCGCACGATGCTCATGGGTGCGCTCGAGGCGGCGCTAGAGGGGATCGACGTGTTTATCACTCCGAGGGGCGCCCCCGACCATTTGCTGATGACCAACCTGACCGGCCACCCGGCTGTTGTGTTGCCGAGCGGCTTCAACGACGACGGAACGCCGGTGAGCACGGTCTTCATTGGTCAGCTTTGGGCGGATGCCGAGACGCTCAGGGTGGCGAAGGCCTGGCAGGACGCGACGGACTTCCACACGCGGAGGCCGCCGCTGTTCGGGTGAGGAATGGGGTAGGACATACCTGGAGGACTTCGAATCACCCGGCGCAGTCGCGTCCCATTCCGGCATGGACCGGCCCCGCCCCCTCGATCAGCGTAGGACTGACGGCCCCCTTCGGGGATGTACGCCTCGTGCGGGAGGAGTCCATGTTGGCGCAGGTCGGCTCTGCTTCGGTCGCCGGAGTCGAGAGCCGTGCGCTGTCGGTGGAGGTCAGCATTTCGGTCGGCCGTCCCTCCTTCGTTGTGGTCGGCCTACCCCGGGGTGCGGTTCGAGAGGGTAGGGAACGGGTCACCGCTGCCCTGAGCCACGTGGGACATCGGTTCCCCTCTCGGCGGATCACCGTCAACCTCGCTCCTGCCGACGTGCCCAAGGAGGGAAGCGCCTTCGACTTCCCGATCGCCGTGGCCGTCCTGGTCGGCATGGGGGTGGTTCCTCAGGAGCGCGTGGATGGGGCCGGTCTGGTCGGGGAACTCAGGCTCGACGGACGCCTGAGGCCGATCCGCGGGGGACTGCCGAACGCCGCCGGTTGCCAGGCCCGCGGCGTGACGAAGCTTCTACTACCGAAGGCGAATGCCCGAGAGGCCGGAGCGGTCCGGGGGGTGAAGATCCTGGGTACCGAGACCTTGGGCGAGGTGCTGGAGCATCTCTCAAGGGGAAACACGATCGGGCCGACGCGGCTGGATGCGTCGGCCCTCCTCGATCGTACTCCGACCCACCAACCCGATCTGTCGGACGTGCGTGGACAGCAGTTCGCGAAGCGTGCACTCGAGATCGCCGCGGCGCGGGGGCACAACCTCCTGTTGATCGGACCCCCCGGATCCGGCAAGACGATGATGGCCCGGCGCCTCCCCGGCATCCTCCCCCCGCTCACGGTTGCCGAGTCGATCGACATCACGAAGATCCATTCGGTCGCGGGGCTCGTCGGTGGCGGGGCGATTCCACGACCCGGTGAGGTGAGCTTGGCCCACAACGGCGTGCTGTTCCTCGGCGAACTCCCCGAGTATCGGCGGTCCGTTCTCGAGGCGCTTCGACAACCGACGTAGGATGGCGTCGTGAGCCACTCGCGGGCAAGAATTACGTTACGGTATCCGGCGCGATTCATGCTCGCCGCCGCAATGAACCCGTGCGCCTGTGGGCTGCACGGCGCGGAAGGAGGCCGGTGTACGTGTGATCCCGCGGTCGTGGCCCGATATCGTTCCCGTGTTTCGGGTCCCTTGTTGGACCGAATCGATCTGCACATCGAAGTGCCCGCCGTTCCCGTCGAAGACCTGAGAGCGGTGGGTTCGGTGGAGTCGAGCGACGCGGTTCCGGTCCGCGTCACGGCCGCGCACGAGCGAGAGCATCAAAGATTTAGCCATGTTCCCGAAGTGGGAGCGAACAGCCACATGAGGTCCCGCGAGATCCGGGGTTGGTGCCCTCTGAACGACGCGCCCGACCGGATTCTGCGCCAGGCCATGACCCGCTTGGCGCTGTCGGCTCGGGCACACGATCGGGTGCTCCAAGTCGCCAGGACCATCGCCGACCTAGAGGGGGCCAGTCGCTTGAGCTCCCATCACGTCGGTGGGGCCGTCCAATAGATCGCTCCCGGGTAGGATGAAGGGCGAACGACTCCGCCAGGCTCCACCCTCTTGGTCTCGACTCGTGGGGAACCGTTCGGGTCGGGCATGGGTTCGGCAGCGCATCGGAGTGTCTAGCGTCGGCGTGCGGTTCATGAGCTTGAAGAGGATGTTTTCCGGGCGGATCAGGGGGTTCATCCAGTGTGAAGAAATGGGTTCGAGAGAGTCGTCTCCATCTTCTCAAGCCTGGCTGCGGCCACCTTAGACGCGGCATGCTCAGACGATGGTGGAACATCGCTGGGCGAGAGCGGGTCGGGCGTGTCCGCGATGTGCCAAGCAATTCAGCGCGAGCTCGTAGTTGGAGCTGCCGAGGATGGCATTCCTTCCGCTCAGCTCAGGGACTCTGATTTGGTCGAGCCGGGTAGTGTTTGGCTCGACTTCCTGCTCCCCATGGATCGGGTGATCGGGCTTGAAGTCGACGGTGAATACCTGGCCGTGCCTCTCAACATCCTGTGGTGGCATGAGATCCTGAATTTGAACGACCATGGCCCGGTCATCACATATTGCCCGCTTACCGGATCGAGCATGGTCTTCGATCGTGCGGCTGCCGGCGGCGCTGAGTTCGGTACATCTGGACTGCTCTTCAAGAACAATCTGCTGATGTACGACCGCGCCAGTGGCGACGAGGAGTCCTCGTTGTGGCCGTAGATGTTGCCCGGAGGGTTCTGCGGTCCCTCAGAAGGGAGAGGGCTGAAGATGGTTGCGGCCATCGAGATCGAGTGGGAAGACTGGTTGGGGCTCCACCCGGATAGCCTCGACAGGCGAAGACCTTTTAAGGAGCCGATACTGGGGATTTCTTTCCTCGATGGTCAGGGAGGAATCGCCTTCTCCTTCGGTGCCCTCCGTGACGTTTCAATCGGCGATCTGACCGTGGTCCATACCATCCTTGGGGATGGCGAGGAGGGACGCGGCACGGTGGATCCGGTCGTTGTGTCCTGGTATGGCGCAGCGGCCGCGGCGATGGCCTTTACGCAGCGTACCGCCACCCGGGATCTGACTTTCGAGGTGAGGGACGGCGCCTTCGTGGACATGCAGACTGGGACTCAGTGGAGTTCGGTGGAGCATAGACGGGAAAGGCCTCTCCGGCCCATTGGCGGGTGAGCAGCTTCAGACGCCTCGCCGAGGCGTACATGTCGTTTTGGTTCGCCTTATCCCAGTTCTTTCGGAACCCGCTTCTTTGGCTTCCCTGAACCATCAGTCCCTGCCCAACTGAGAGCACGCTCCCCATGGCCGTGTCGCTCGCCGATTTTCGGCCTCTCCATCGCCATATGCAGAGCGAATTCGGGACCCCGCCCGGTGTGGAAGTCGCCAAGGTGTTCTAAATCCTTGCGTTTACAACCCATGATCGACTGACTTGAAGCAAGGACTCGATCATGTGGTTTCGTCAATCCGGCGGCCACTTTTTCGGCAGACACCGTAGGTATCGGAAGGGCCATGATTACGTTGGGATTCTCGTCCGTCACTCCTGCCGGAGCCGTTCTTTCCAGCACGCTCGTGCAGGGAACGGGCCTTCTACAGGGGATCTCCGCGTTCGACGCCCTGCCGTGGCGAGAAATCGGGCTGACGTTCGGTGTCTTGTTTGGCGCGTGGCTCATCCGCAGGCTCGGCCGGCAGATCATTTCAAAAGCGGTTGAAAACCGTGTGGTGCAGTACCGGTGGAGGAAGACGCTCGCCTACCTCATCACGGGACTCGCCACGCTTTTCGTCATCGCCATTTGGGTAGACGGACTTTCTCAGGTCGGCACGTTCCTGGGTTTGGTGTCCGCCGGTGTGGCGATTGCGCTCAAGGACGTCCTCGTGGATATCGCCGGTGGGCTGATTCTGATCACGAAGCCCCCGTTCGAGGTCGGCGACCGCGTCCAGATCGGTGATCATTCGGGTGACGTGGTAGACGTATCGGTTTTGCATTTACACCTCGTGGAAATCGGCAACTGGGTGGACAGCGACCAGAGTACAGGGCGGCTGATTCGAATCCCGAACTCCCAGATTCTGACCGACCCGATCGTGAACTACACATCGGAGTTCCCGTTCTTGTGGCATGAGGTGCCGGTGGTGATCACGTTCGAGAGTGATTGGCGTAGGGCCAAGGCGCGTCTGCTGGAAATGGTAAACGAAGCGAGCGTGGAGATGAGCCAGGGGGCTGCCGAATACTTGCGGAGCCGACTGAGCCGCATGTTGATTTTGCACGGTACGGTGACGGCGACCGTTTATACGTCGGTTCTGGACCACGGGATCTGCTTGACGATGCGTTTTCTCACGGATCCGCGGCAGCGCAGGGGCTTCGACCAGACGCTCTGGGAGGGCGTTCTCAACGTCATGTCCAGCGAGCCGAACATCGACTTGGCGTACCCGACCCAGCGGCTCGTCGGCCTGGAGCGCGAGCCCCAATCTCCCACCGACACGCCATCCCGAACTCACCGGGAGTTAGTGGAAGAGGGCGGATTGCTTTGAGCGTGCCGCAGGGCGTGCCCACGCGACGCGCCCAGTTGTAAGCATCGCTCAATCCCGGTAGTTTTTGGGCCATGTGCATGACTTCTCCCTCAGATTCTACGTCTCGGTCTCGGCCATGCGTTTATTCGTCGCACTGAACCTCCCCAAGAGGGAGCGCGACCGGATCTACCGGGCTTCCAAGATTTTACGGGAATGTGAGCTCCCCGTGTGTTGGGTGGGGCCGGAGCACTTCCACGTGACCCTGAAATTCCTCGGCGAGGTCACGGATAACCGCATGGAAGGAGTGAAAGAGGCACTCCAAGGTGTGGCCATGAGCACGGCCCGTCTCGATCTTGCCGTAGGAGGTTTCGGCGCCTTCCCGACGATCCGCCGTCCTCAGGAAATCTGGGTGGGCATCGAACCGAGTCCGGCTCTACGGTGTCTGAAGCAGGACGTGGAATGGGCCCTCATGGCTTGTGGCTTCGAGCGTGAAACGAGGGCTTTCCATCCGCATCTCACTCTTGGCCAAGCCGATGCGCAGGATGGCGCTGGAGCGTTCCGTGGTCTGGATGACAAGGCCGCAAACTTGGCCTATCAAGGGCAGGTGAAAGTGCGGACACTCGATCTGATGCGCTCTCAACTGTCAAAGGGTGGAGCGCCCCGGTATACCCTGCAGGATAGTATGACGCTTGAGGGCTGAGCGGTGCTCGGATCGGGCTGTCTCAAGGGGTGCCTCAGAAGGGCGTGGCTCCTGGGCTTACTGGTCGCTGCTGCCTTCGCGGGCTGGAGGTGGGGGCCGTCGGCAGTCCCGAGGGTAGGGGGTTGGTTCGCTGAGGAGGAGGCGACGGTGGAGGTCGTACCGTCCCCGGAGTTGGCCGAGGCCGCCCTGGATCGGTTCGAACGCTTCCGCAACGGAGAGAGTGGGGACCAGCTCAGTCTGAGCGCCGCGGAAGTCGTTTCCGTGATTCGGTATTCCGCGCCCGGGATGGTTCCAGGGGGCGTTTCTAATCCAGTCGTTGAGTTCGAAAACGGAGTCGTCTCGCTGAACGCCCGTATCGCGGTCGCGGCCTTTCCCGGATTGCCTACTCTCGATGGGATACTGGATTTCCTCCCCGACACGGTTTCCATTGCGGTTGAAGGCGCCCTGTCTCCGCTCGATGACGATGGGGTTGCGCTCGTCGTACATGCCGTGCGTGCGTCCTTCATCCCGGTGCTGCTCCCCGACGGGATGACTCCCAAGATCCTGACGGCCTTGGGCAGACGGTACGTCGAGGGGCTCCCTGAGGACGCGCTGGCGTTCTCCCTACCCGATGGGGTGCGGTCGGCTCACGTACTTCGCGACCGCCTGGTCCTCGTGCGGGACGGTTGAATCTCCGGATCACGGTGAGGATATGCCCCGAATCCTGATTGTCGACGACGAAGAATCGATCCGCAGTGCGCTGAGGCAGGTTTTCGAGTACGAGGACCATGAGGTGGAGACTGCCGAAGACGGGCCTGAAGCCCTGAAGCTTTTCGAGTCCTTCCACCCGCACCTCACATTCCTGGACGTGAAGATGTCCGGGCTGGACGGCCTCGAGGTGCTTTCACGGATCCGAACTCTCGATTCGAACGCTTGTGTGGTAATGATCAGCGGTCACGGAACGATCGATACCGCTGTCGAGGCGACGCAGAAGGGAGCCTTCGATTTTATCGAGAAGCCTTTGGATACGGGGCGGCTGCTCGTCACGCTTCGGAACGCCCTCGAACTCCGGGGGCTGACTGAGAGTGTCCAGCTTCTCAGAAGTGAGGTGGGCACTCGCCACGAGATCGTCGGTACATCGCAGGCCATGCGCGATGTCATGGAGCGGGTTGGTAAGGTGGCGCCGACGGATGCGCGCGTGCTCATCACCGGTGAGAATGGGACGGGGAAGGAGCTCGTCGCCCGTGCCCTCCATCATTCTTCATCTCGGCGCGACGGGCCCTTCATCGAAGTCAACTGTGCAGCGATCCCCTCGGGGCTGATCGAGTCGGAGCTGTTCGGCCACATGAAGGGCTCCTTCACGGGAGCGGTCGCCGACCACGCGGGCAAGTTCGAGCAAGCCCAGGATGGCACACTCTTTCTCGATGAAATCGGCGACATGTCTTTGGATGCCCAGGCGAAGGTGCTGAGGGCGCTCGAGGAGGGGGTTGTCACTCGGGTGGGGGGCTCCAAGGCCATCACGGTGGACGTGCGGGTGTTCGCCGCAACGAACAAGGACTTGTCGAAGGAGATCACTGAGGACCGGTTCCGTGAGGACCTCTTCTACAGGCTCAACGTCGTCCCGATCGTCGTGCCCCCACTCCGTGAGCGTCGGGAGGATGTTCGGCCGCTGGTCACGTACTTCGTTTCGCAGGCCGTTCGTTCAAACCATGGACCGCCCAAGACGATTGAGGACGGGGCGATGGAGCGGCTCGAGGCTCTCGATTGGCCAGGTAACGTTCGCGAACTCAGGAACACAGTAGAACGGCTCTTGATCCTTTCGCCGGGCGAGGCCGTTCGCGCGGAGGATGTGGATGCTCTGGCTGCAGGGACCGCTAGCGGGGACGCGCTCGGCGCCGCTCTTCTCGACGTCGAGGCTTTCAGCGAGTTCAAGGAAAACGCCGAGATGGCGTATATCGCGCACAAGCTTCATATAAACGACTGGAATGTCAGCGAGACCGCCCGCCAGATCGATATGCCGCGGTCGAACCTGTACAAGAAGATCGAGAAGTACGGGCTCAACCGAGAGGAGTAGTCGAGGTTAGGGTTCCCTACGGCTTCTTTGCTATCTCGGCTCCGTTCGGCATGCGGTAGAGGGCATCCAAGGTATGGAAATCGCGGGTGGTGAGGCTCCGGGACGCGTTCGTCCGATACATGAGGTCGCGCTCAGAATCACTGTGCGGGAGTCTGAGGGCGTGCCCCATCTCATGGGCTGCGGTGAGCAAGTGAGCGGCTCTGAACCTCGAACTTGGCTCCACTCCCGTCATCACGTAAGCTGAACTCAGTGACGCTGAGTTGAGATCCAGGGAGACCCTCTCCCCATGAGGTCTCGATATCGGCTGCCTCTGAGGCGATGGGGTGCGTGTCGATCACGAGTTCAAAGGGACGCCGCTGCCAGCATTGTATTCCGCGCACCGCTGCGCTCTGAAGATCCCGGGCGCGTTCAGGGGCCACTCCCGGGGGGGCAGGAATCCGAATTCTGAGGCGGCCAGTGTCCTCGGGCCACCGAAGAATTCGCTGGGAACCCGACGTCTCTAGTTCGGCGCAGAGATATTCCACGTTGACACACACCGAGGCCGTGCTGAGGACCACTTCATCGATCGCACTTCGGACCGTCACGCTCTCGTCGCAGATGTTCCCCACGGCTTCTCGGCAGGGATCCGCTGCGACAGAGGCAGGGTCCACGCTGCTGGCGGCCGACACAGGAGATCGATTCTGAAGCCAAGTCATCCCAAGGGCTACGGCGCGACGAACAGAAGCGAGAACGGAGACCGGCTTCTACTCACTGAATTGGCCCGGCATGGGTCTGGCGCGGTGTCCCAGAAGTGTCTCCGCTACTCGCTGTATGATCTAGCCCGTTTCATTGGAAAATTTTCTGCCTCCGGCCAACCGACCGCTTCTTCAACATTAGGACCGGGACCCCTGAGCGGGGAAGCTTCTCGTTTTCCTCTGGAACTGGCGCTCGCCCCTTCCGGGAATTAGCGTTCAGTGAAATGTGTAATGTGCTCTACCCGCCCCGTGGTGAGCCGCGCGAGCGGGTGATTGGCCAAGGATGTCTTTTTTCAGAGGATGCCGCTCGGAATGGTGGGGCGCCAAGAAGGCACATCGGGGGGGGCGACGGGCTATGTCCGAGTCACCTGGGAGTGGGCGCGATCGGTTGTCATTGCGGTCCTCCTTTTCTTGGCCGTGCGTGCTTTCGTCGTCGAGGCGTTCAAGATCCCCACATCCTCGATGGAGGGAACCCTCCTAGTCGGTGACTACCTCCTCGTCAACAAGGCTGTCTATGGCACTGAGGTCCCTCTGCTGGGCTTGGGGCTGCCGGCCTGGCGGGAGCCGGCCCGCGGCGAAGTCGTTGTGTTCCACCCACCCCACGAGCCGCTCAAGAACTACGTCAAACGGGTGGTGGGCGTGCCTGGCGACACGTTGGAGATGCGGGCGAAGACGCTCTTCGTGAACGGACGTGAGATGCAGGAGAACTACGTTCGTCATATTGATCGGAACCGCGACGCGACCCATTCGGACATGAAGTGGCAGCGAAGCCATCTATTGGCCCGTGGGATCGTTCGCGATCGAGCCTACGGGGAAGACGACGGCTGGGGGGAGGGTGGCGGGGTCTCGCCCCGTGACGACTATCGTCCCTCACGGGATAATTGGGGACCCATCGCGGTCCCTGAGGACAGCTATTTCGTTCTTGGAGATAACCGGGACAACAGCGAAGACTCGCGGTATTGGGGTTTTGTCGACCGGCGATCCATCCGAGGCCAGCCGTGGAGGCTTTACTTCTCCTACGACGGGTCGGTCGGATCCAACGTCTCCTTGCTTGGGGCCGTACGGTGGGAGCGGGTTGGCCAGGCGGTCCGCTGACTGCGAAGGTGCTTCTCTTTGGCGGTTGAGCGGATGAGCGGACGCCGGGCGATGCGCAGGCCGGGGCGCCCGTTCCCCCGGCTGTTGCGCGGATCATCCCTTTCCTTATCATGGTTTTGGCTTGGTGCTCCCCCACCGTGGCGGATGCGCAATCACACATGATTCACGCAGAGGGTTGGATGGGGTTTGCTTCCCGTAAAGGTGCCTTCGGGGAAGGTTCGCTTGATCAATACCTCAAAGAGATCGGCCAGTATCCCCTTATCGATAAGGCCGAAGAGGCATGCCTCGCCAAGGGTATCAAGCGTGGGGAAGAAGAGGCACTCGACACGCTGGTCCGCTCCAACCTTCGGTTCGTGGTGTCGGTGGCGAAGAAGTATCAGAACCGAGGGGTACCGCTATCCGACCTCATCAATGAGGGCAACCTCGGTCTCATCCGAGCCGCCCATAAGTTCAACGGAACCAAAGGCATCAAGTTTGTCAGCTACGCGGTATGGTGGATTCGGCAGGCCATTCTGCAAGCCCTTGCGGAGCAAAGCCGAATCGTCAGGGTCCCTCTCAATCGAGCGGGCGCACTCAACCGTATCGGACGCCGGAGTTCGGCGCTGCTTCAGGAGTTGGGCCGTGAGCCCACGGTCTGGGAAATCGCCGCCGATATGGACATCACGCAGCAGGAGGTGGAGCGGACGCTGGCGATCTCCCAGTCGCACCTCTCTCTAGACGCTCCGATCACGCCCGGCGAAGACCATCGACTGCGCGACTACCTGCCGGATCAATACGCACCCGGCCCTGAGGACGAAGCGTGCGACCACGCCCTCAAGGACAGCGTGGAGGCGGCGCTTTCTTCGCTGAAGGAACGGGAGGCCAAGATTCTTCGACTTTACTTCGGTCTGGATGATCAAAAGCCGATGACCCTTGAGGAGATCGGTGCCCTCATGGGCATCACCCGAGAGCGGGTTCGCCAGATCAAGCAAAAGGCTTTGGTCCGTCTCCGGCATGCGTCCCGGGCTCGTTTTCTGGAGACGTTCTTCTAGAAGGCCACTAGGGCCCCTTCTCCCGACCGGGAACGCCGGATTCTTCCGGGCCGAAAACCCGTGAAAATACTGTGCTTTCCGTGGTTGACACCCCGAAAAGGCTCCACTATTCTTCCTTGCTCTACTATTGATTTGTATGCGGATAAGCCCATGAGAACTTACACTCCAAAAGCCGACCAAATTGAGCGCCGCTGGTGGCTCGTCGATGCTGAGGGCAAGACCTTAGGGCGGCTGGCCACGCGTGTTGCCGGGATCTTACGGGGCAAACATAAGCCCATGTTTACTCCGCACCTGGATGTGGGTGACTACGTGGTCGTGATCAATGCTGAGAAAGTGGCGTTGACCGGGCGCAAGGCGGAGCAGAAAACGTATTTTAAGCACTCGGGCTACATGGGACATGAGAAGCACGTCCCGTTTCGGAAGATGATTGAAACGCACCCTGATCGTGTGGTGGAGCTTGCCGTTAGAGGTATGCTTCCCAAGAATAAATTGGGAAGGCACATCAGGAAGAAATTGAAGGTATATGCGGGCGCGGTTCACCCGCACGAAGGCCAACTGCCGCAGCAGCTCGACGTCTAAGAGTAGTCACCGAACAAGGATCTATGGCGAAAACGCAAATTCAGACGGTGGGCCGGCGAAAGACCGCCGTGGCCCGCGTCAGCCTCAAGCCCGGTAAGGGTGAGTGGTCGGTCAACGCTCGCTCCCTCGACGATTACTTTCCCCGTCTCACCTACCAGCAAAGGATTGGGCAGCCGCTCAAGGCTGCGGAATTGGATGGTCAATTCGACGTCCGCGTCAGCGTCCGTGGTGGTGGACTGACCGGCCAGGCGGATGCCGTTCGCATGGGATTGGCGAGGGCGCTCGTAGAGCACGACGAAGATCTCCGTCCCGTCATGCGCGCCGGTGGATTTCTGACGCGGGATTCAAGGAAGGTAGAGCGCAAGAAGCCGGGTCGCCCGAAGGCGCGCAAACGGTTCCAGTTCTCCAAGCGTTAAAAATACGAGACGACGATATTTATGCAGGAACAGCAGGTGGGACTGACTGATCTTCTTGAGGCTGGAGTCCATTTCGGGCACCAGACTAGCCGTTGGAACCCGAAGATGCGGAAATTCATCTTCACGGAACGCAACGGGATTCACATCATCGATCTGCGCAAGACACTCGACCGGCTCAATGCGGCGAAGGAAGTTGTGCGGGAGGTCGTGCTCGCCGGCGAGAAAGTCCTGTTCGTGTGTACCAAACGGCAGCTCCGATCGGTTATCGAGCAGGAGGCGCACGAATGCGGCGCCTTTTTCGTTACCGAGCGTTGGCTTGGTGGCATGCTTACGAATTTCCAGACGATCCGGAAGCAGATCCGCCGGCTCAAGGAATTGGAGCGCGGACAGGAAGAGAGAGCCTTCGAGTTCTATACGAAGAAGGAACGGCTTCTTCTGGACCGCGAGCGGCTGAAGCTCAACAAGTATCTGTCTGGCGTAAAGGACATGACCCGCCTTCCCGGGGCGATTTTCATCGTCGACGTGAAGCGTGAGCAGATCGCGGTTCGCGAGGCGGACCGTCTCAACATTCCCGTTGTCGCCATCACGGACACGAACGCGAATCCCGATCTGGTAGACTATCCGGTTCCTGGCAACGACGATGCGATCCGCTCGGTGGGGCTGATCACCCAGTCGATCGCCCAGTCGGTTCGAGAAGCCAGTGCGCAGGTGCCGGAGGAGCAGAAGCGGAAAGTGCAAGATGCCCAGGCTACGACGTACTCTACTGAAACGGGCGAGGTGACTGAGGCTCCGAATCGGTCGTCGCCCGTGCGCAGGAAGCGAGTGCCCCGGCCCGAAGTCCTCGAAAAGCTTGGCGGGGCTGTAGGCGCAGAGGCGCCCGAGAAGGGTGACAGCGCGGCGGACACCGCTGATCAGCCGGCCGAATCTTCCGATGAGCCGGCCAAGGCTGATGAAGTGGCAGCCGATGCCGCGGCGGGTGAGGCCGTGGAAGTGGCAACGGATGCTGTGGGGGATAAGGTCGAGGAAGTGGCAGCCGATGCTGTAGCAGGCGAGGTCGAATAGGGATCCTGGCGACCGCGGTGTTCCTGCCCCTGTGGTGGGGGCGGAGAGAGGCGGAGCGATTAGGGGCTCCCGCCTTTTTTTTGTAGGTGGACTATCAAATGAGCGAGTGAAGGACAACACGATGTCGATTTCTGCGAAAGACGTGAAGGCTCTCCGGGAC
>CAUZVZ010000013.1:0-31710 GCA_963583605.1 Gemmatimonadales bacterium UBA6960 | reverse complement strand
CGGAGACGTCCCATGGGTCCGAGACGGAGACGTCTGAGTCGGCGGAGCAAGCGGAATAACCATGACAGAAGAAACATCTGAGACGGCTGAGCAGGCTGAGGTCGAGCAGACTGAACCTGAGCAGATCAAAGTCGAGCAGGCCGAAGGGCAGGAGCCGGGCGGAGGGCGGCTGCGGCGCAAGATTCGGACTGGAGTGGTGGTGTCCGATCAGAATGACAAGACGGTGACGGTCTTGGTAGAGCGGCAGTTTGCCCATCCGCTCTACACGAAGCAGGTAAAGCAGACCAAGAAATACCGGGCGCATGACGAGAGCAACGAATATAAGACGGGTGATGTGGTTCGGATTACCGAAACACGGCCGCTCTCGAAAACTAAGCGGTGGCGTGTTCTAGGGCTGCTCGAGCGCTCTGAGTAAAAGGATTAGGTCGAGATGATTCAGCAGGAATCGATGCTCAAGATTGCCGATAACTCAGGAGCCAAGAGCGCATTGTGTGTCCGCGTTCTGGGCGGCTCGAAGCGCCGATACGCGAGTGTCGGCGATGTGGTGGTCGTGACCGTCAAAGACGCTATTCCGAACTCACCCGTGAAGAAGGGCGAAGTGACACAGGCCGTAATCGTGCGGACCGCCAAGGAAGTGAGGCGGAGGGACGGGACCTATATCCGTTTCGACGACAACGCGGCGGTGCTGCTCACGCCCCAGGGAGAGCCTCGGGGAACGCGCATCTTCGGCCCGGTAGGCCGTGAGCTTCGTGAGAAGCGCTATATGAAAATCGTGTCATTGGCTCCGGAGGTGCTTTGATGGCCAAGAAAAAGTCGTCTTTGAGCATCGTGAAGGGGGATCGTGTCCGGGTCATTCGAGGCAACTTTCGCGACATGGAAGGGCCGGTACTCAGCGTAATTCCTTCCAAGCAGCGTGTGGTCGTGGAGGGCGTGAACATGCGGAAACGTCATGAGAGACCCAGCGAGGCGAATCCTGAGGGTGGAATCATGACGTTCGAGGCGCCGATTCACGTCTCCAACGTCATGTTGGTGGACCCCGCTGGGGGTCAGGCGACTCGGATTCGGATTCGGACAGAGGCTGATGGTGCCAAGGAGAGGATCGCCGTGAAAACCGGTAATCCTCTCCCTAAACCGAAGTTGGGAGTGTAGGAAGATGGAACCCAGACTACTGAGACATTACAAAGAATACGCGCGGCCCAAGTTGGCTGAGCAATTCCAGTGGAGTAACCCGAACCAGATCCCGAAGATCGAGAAAGCGGTTCTGAACGTCGGTGTGGGTGAGGCGTCAAAGAACGCCAAGCTTCTGACCGCCGTGGTTGATGAATTGGGCGTGATCACGGGACAGAAAGCCGTGGTGACGAGAGCCCGGAGGTCTATTTCGAACTTCCAGTTGCGTGAAGGAATGCCAATCGGCGCATCGGTGACGCTTCGGAAGAGCCGGATGTACGAGTTCCTGGATCGTCTCGTAAGCGTGGCCATCCCCCGTGTCCGAGATTTTCGCGGGCTGCGTACACGATCCTTCGACGGCCGTGGCAACTTCACGATGGGGATTCGGGAGCAGATCATTTTTCCAGAGATCGACTTCGACAAAGTCGGTCAGATCCACGGCATGGACATCACCGTTGTCACGAACACGGACAAAGACGACGTAGCGCTGGCTCTGCTCAGGGCGATGGGCTTTCCCTTCCAGGGAGAGATTCCGGTTGTGATTGAGCAGACCACCAACTAACACGGATAGGGAAAATCGATGGCCAGGAAAGCTCTGATCGAAAGAAACAATCGCAAGCCCAAATTTCCGGGCCGGCACCGCAATCGTTGTAACCGGTGCGGACGCCCCCGTGCGTTCATCCGGAAGTTTGGAATCTGCCGTATTTGTTTCCGCCAAAAGGCGCTTCAGGGTGAAATTCCGGGCGTCCGGAAATCAAGCTGGTAAAGGATCGAATCGAACTATGATGACTGACCCGATCGCGGATATGCTCACGCGTATCCGGAATGCCGGAAGCGCAGGGCACAAGTGGGTGGATATGCCGGTCTCGAAGCTCAAGACCAGGGTCGCCGACCTACTGAAGGACAACCACTTCATCTATGACTTCAAGATCTTGGATGACGGCCGATTCGGGGTGCTTCGTGTTTATCTGAAGTATCACGAGGGGGGGCCTGTCATCCGGCACCTGAAGCGGGTTTCTCGTCCGGGGCGGAGACGCTATGTGTCCGTCGGCGAGATTCCAAGGGTTCGGAATGGACTGGGGATGGCCATCCTTTCGACGTCGCAAGGCCTTATGTCGGATCGGGTGGCTCGTAAGCAGGGCGTTGGCGGAGAACTCATGGCCCTCGTCTGGTAAACTGGAACTGAGCGAGAACGAGATAGCTGATGTCGCGGATTGGTAAACAACCGATTGAAGTCCCCCAAGGGGCCGACGTGACCCTCAACGGGCAGGGAGTGCTCGTGAAGGGTCCGAAGGGCGAGCTCTCCTTCGACGCGCACCCGGACATCACGGTGACCATGGACGACGGAGTGGTCACAGTGACGAGGGCGTCGGATGAGCCCCAGCACCGGGCTCTGCACGGCCTGACCCGAATGTTGATCGCAAACATGGTCGAGGGTGTCATGACGGGGTTCAGCAAGACGCTCGAGATTCAAGGCGTGGGTTATCGTGCCATGCAAAAGGGCTCGGGTATCGAATTGCACCTTGGGTTGTCGCACACGATTCAGTATCCGGCTCCGGACGGGGTGAGCTTGGAACTCCCCGATCAGACCACGATTGTGGTCACAGGGATCGACAAACAGAAAGTGGGCCAGGCGGCCGCCGTGATCCGCTCCTTCCGTCCACCTGAGCCGTACAAGGGCAAGGGGATTCGTTACCGGGGCGAACACGTACGGCGTAAAGCCGGTAAGACGGCAGGAGCTTGAAGGCTGTTGAAGAAGTACAGCGGGTCGCGCACAGGGAGCTTGTGCGCGTTCAGACAAGGAACGAGGAGGAGAGACGCAGGATCCCAACCGCACAACCGCACTGTGCCCACGACTATGAAGATATGACCTTACGTGTTGAGGGGTTGCGGTGGCACCACCCCATCTCCGTTGTTGGAGTTCCTAGCCATAGCGAATGCTATGGCGTTGTCGCTCCGCCTAGGAGCTGGGACCGTGGCATCCGCAACGCACCAACTGTACTTCTTCAACAGCCTTCTTGAGGTAGGACGATGAGGAACAAGAAAATAAACACACGCGAAGGTCAGCGCAAAAGACGGCATGCCCGCGTTCGTAAGAAGATCTGGGGCACCGCGGGCCGACCGAGGCTCGTGGTGTTCCGTTCACTGAAGAATTTCGAGGGTCAGGTCATCGATGACGATGTGGGACGGACGCTGGTGGGTCTTTCCACCCTCTGTGCCGATCTCTCCGACTTCAAGGCTGAGAGTCAGAACGCGAGGGTCGAGCGGGCCAGAGCCGCCGGCAAGATTCTCGCCGATCGGGCCAAAGCCCTTGGCGTGGAAGCCGTCGTGTTCGATCGAGGGGGATACCAGTATCATGGCCGGGTGAAAGCCTTCGCAGAGGGCGCCCGAGAGGGAGGATTGAAGTTCTGATGGCGAAGGACCAGAAACGCAAACAGGGCCGCGCGCGCGAATCCGAGTTTTCGGAGAACGTGATCCATATCAACCGGGTGGCCAAGGTGGTAAAGGGTGGCCGCAGATTCTCCTTTACTGCGCTGGTGTCCGTTGGAGACCAGAAGGGCCGCGTCGGCATCGGGCTCGCGAAGGCGAATGAGGTCGCGGAGGCCATCCGAAAGGCGTTCGAGAAGGGCAAGAGGGGAATGGTGGAGATTCCCGTCCAGAACGGGACCATCCCGCATGAGATCGTTGGCCGGTGGGGTGCGGGCCGTGTCATGCTGCGTCCGGCAGCTCCCGGAACTGGCGTCATCGCCGGTGGGCCGGTTCGCTCGGTACTCGAGGGGGTGGGGATCAAGGATATCCTTACCAAGAGCCTGGGTAGCAACAACCCGATCAATGTGGTCCGTGCCACGATGGACGGTCTCACGAACCTGGTCACGGCTGAGCAAGCTGCACGGGAACGCGGTGTGTCGGTGGAGGTTATTCTAGGGACCGCCGACAATGGCTAAGAAGCTTGCCATCACACAGGTGCGCAGTGGTCTGGGGCGGAAGTTCAAGCATCGCCGTACACTGGCCGCGCTCGGCTTCAAGAAGCACCAGCAGACGGTGGTCCACGACGATGGCCCGGCGATTCGGGGCATGTTGCGGCAGGTCCACCACCTCGTTCAAGTCAATGAGATTGAGTAATGGCTGAGTTACACGAACTACGGCCCGCCGCCGGGTCCCGCCGGACCAACAAGCGCAAGGGCCGAGGCCCGGGATCCGGAAATGGCAAGACCGCCGGACGAGGCGAGAATGGGCAAAAATCCCGAAGTGGCGGCTCGATCCGGCCGGGCTTCGAGGGCGGTCAGATGCCTCTTCAGCGCCGCATTCCGAAGCGCGGGTTCACACCACGCAAGCGCCACGTTTACCAGATCGTAAACGTGGGGGACCTGGCCCGCGTGGAGGGCACCACCGTCGATGCTCAAACGCTGAAGGACGCGGGCTTGATCCGCTCCGTGAAGGGCTTGATCAAGTTGCTTGCCATGGGCGAGGTGAGCCAAGCGTACTCAGTGGAAGCGCACAAGTTCAGCGGAGGTGCAGCGGCCAAGATCGAGGCAGCCGGCGGGAGTATCACTACGCTGGGTCCGACGGTGGCTGCAGATCCACCTGCGGCGGCGGCCGCGGATTCGCCTGCGGAGGAGGTGGCAGAGGATGCGCCTACGGCCGTGGCGGACGCAGATTCTCCCGAGGTCGCCGAAGATGTAGAACCGCCTGAGGAACCGGCAGAAGCGGAGAACGATGGCTAACCCGATCCCGAATCTTTTCCGGGTTCCGGAGCTCAAAGAGAAGATCCTCTTTACGCTGTTCATTCTGCTGATCTATCGGGTCGGTGCGCATATCACCGTGCCCGGTGTGGACGTGGGAATTCTGCGCCAGCAGTTTGGAGCGCTCGAGGGTGGGATTCTGGGCATCTACGACATGTTCGTGGGCGGGGGCTTGAGCCGGGCGACAATCTTGGCCCTGGGGATCATGCCGTACATTTCGGCCAGCATCATGTTTCAGTTGCTGGCTGCCGTCTTCCCCACCGTGGAGAAGATGCAGAAGGAGGGCGAGGACGGCCGGCAGAAGCTGACTCAGTGGACCCGCTACACGACGGTAATCCTGAGTGTCATCCAAGGCTTCAGCTACGCCGCCTTCCTCAACACCACGGGGGCCGTGCGCGATCCGGGGTTCATCTTCAATTTGACGACGACCGTGACCCTCACGGTGGGCGCGATATTCGTGATGTGGCTGGGTGAGCAGATCACCGAGCGCGGGATCGGCAATGGAATGTCGCTTCTGATCTTCTTCTCCATCATCGAGGGCTTCCCGGCTGCCGTGGCGAGGACGTGGGAGTCGTTCATCGCGGGGCAGATTCAGATCTTCGCGCTCGTCGCTCTGGTGGTCGTTCTGGTGGGGATTACAGCGGCTGTCGTAGCCATGACGATGGGCGCGCGGAAGATTCCCGTTCAGATTCCCCGTAAGGTGGTAGGACGAGGGCGGATCCGTGAAGGACAGAAGAGCTTCGTTCCCCTTCGGGTCAACTCCGCGGGGGTCATGCCGATCATTTTCGCTCAGTCCTTCATAGTCGTACCGGGGACGATCGCACAGCTCGCCGGCCAGACCGGCGGGTTCCTAGATCTGGTCGCCGACATCTTTCAACCCGGCCCGGTCTACTACATCACCTACGGCCTACTGATCGTCTTCTTTACGTACTTCTACACGGCCATCATCTTCAACCCCGTCGATCTGGCCGAAAATCTCAAGAAGCAGGGGGCCTTCATTCCGGGTGTGAAGCCCGGGGCGCGGACGGCTGAGTACATCGATCGGGTTCTGACCCGCGTCACACTGCCGGGGTCGGTCTATCTGGCGCTCGTTGCTTTGGTGCCTTTCTGGATTTTCAGCCTCTTCAACATCCAAACGTTCTTTTTCGGAGGGACGGGGCTGCTGATCGTGGTGGGCGTGGGACTCGATACGGTCCAACAGGCGCAGCAGCACCTCTTGCTGCGGCACTACGACGGCTTCATGAAGAAGGGCCGCGTGAAAATGCGTGGCCGGTCTCGATACGTATAGTCGGTCGGACGGACTCCGTATGTATGTCATCCTACTAGGCCCTCCGGGCGTCGGTAAGGGCACTCAAGGGTTACTGCTCGCGGATGCGATGGGATGGCAGAGGGTGGTGACGGGTGATCTTCTGCGTGCGGCGAGAGACGCGGGCACCGCACTCGGGCAGCAGGCTCAAGGATACATGACCGCTGGTGAGCTCGTGCCCGATCACCTCATCATCGAGATGGTGAAGGAGAAGTTGACCACGCTGCCCTCTGGGACCGGCGTTCTCTTCGACGGCTTTCCCAGGACGGAAGCGCAGGCCTTGGCATTCAGTATGATGCTACAGGCTCTGGGGCTCGCGATCGACCAGGTCGTCGTTCTCGAGGCGGGAGACGACGTGTTGACCCAGAGAATCGCCGGTCGTCGTTCATGCCCGTCGTGTGGATCTGTCTACAACACTCTTCTCGATCCGCCCCAACGGGAGGGCGTGTGTAATAACGACGGGACTCTCCTTGTGCACCGTTCTGATGATACAATCGGCACGGTTCAGAATCGGCTTAACGTCTACCGCAGAGAGACGGAGCCGCTGATCGCTTATTACGAGGGCAGCAATGCCACGGTTCACCACGTCCAGAGCGACCAGGGCGTGGAGGATGTCCAGAGTGACGTCCGCAAGGCCTTGGGATTGATGCTCCCATGATACACCTGAAGACTCCGGACGAGATCGACGTGATTGCACGCGGCGGTGCCATCATCGCCGATTTTCTGGTTGAGGTCCGCCGACGGATTCAGCCCGGGATCTCTACTCTGGAACTCGATGGCTTCGCGGACGACTTCATCCGTGCCCATGACGGTGCGGTGCCCGCGTTCAAGGGTCTATACGGTTTTACGGGGAGCGTCTGTATGTCATTGAATGAGGAGGTCGTCCACGGCATCCCGAAGGCCGACCGCATCCTGGAGGACGGAGACATCATCTCGATCGACGTTGGGGTCAAGCTGGACGGTTGGTGCTCCGACTCCGCCTGGACCTTTGCGGTTGGTGAGATCGACGAGAGAGAGCTGCACCTCATGGAGGTGACGGAGGATGCGCTCGACCGAGCGGTGTCCGCTGCCGTTCTTGAGGGCTCCATCGGTGACATCGGTGCGGCCGTTGTGGCGAGGGTGAAGGGGACGGGCCTGAGCATCATCAGGGATCTGGTTGGCCACGGTGTGGGGCGCGAAGTGCATGAAGCGCCGCAGGTGCCCAACTTTGGCGTTTCCGGCACCGGACCGGCGCTGCGGGAGGGCATGGTATTGGCGATCGAGCCGATGCTGTCCTGCGGGACGCCCGACATTCAGACGCTCGACGATCGCTGGACGGTGGTCACGCGGGATGGGACAAGGTCGGCGCACTTCGAGCACACGGTCGCCGTGACCTCGGCCGGACCCCGAATTCTCACTGCGGCGCCAGCGGAGGCTCCGGCGTGAAAATCTTGGATCTGTCGGCCTCCGCCTTGAGGGTTATGAATCGTTCCACTATCATTGTATGCTCTGCCATAAACGTACGTCGGGGTGCGGGAAATGAAGGTACGTAGCAGCGTCAAACCGATTTGTGAGCACTGCAAAATCATCCGTCGGCGGGGAGTCGTACGGGTGATTTGTAGTCGCAATCCTAGGCATAAGCAGAGACAGGGATAGCCTGACGTAGACTGCCCCGGGGGCATCGGTATAACCCGTTGGCATATACAGCTTTGACCCCGCGTTGCGGGTTTACCCAGGGAACTGAGAAGAAGGTCGTATGGCGCGAATCGCGGGTGTGGATCTTCCGAAGGAGAAGCGGATTGAGGTCGCTTTGACCTATCTATACGGCATCGGTCCGACGCGTTCACGAGTGATCCTTGAGAACACCGGGGTGGATCCGGATCGGCGAGCGGTCGATCTCACCGATGACGACGTGAACAAACTTCGTCAGGAGATCGAGGGCAAATACAAGATCGAGGGTGCCTTACGCACCGAAGTGTCCATGAACATCAAGCGCCTCATGGATATCGGCTGCTACCGGGGTCTTCGGCATCGACGTGGCCTTCCGGTCCGGGGCCAACGCACCCACACCAATGCTCGGACCCACAAGGGTCAGCGACGGGCGGTCGCAGGGAAGAGGGCGCCGCCGAAGAAGTAGGCTGTTGAGGGTTCATGGTCTGGAAGGCAGTTTCAAAAAGGAAGTGAGGACGGTACTGAGTGGCTGATGCGAAAATACCGCGCAAGCGGAGCAAGAGAGTCGTCGAGGCCGAAGGGATCGCGCACATCAAGGCGACCTTCAACAACACGCTGATCACTATCACCGACAAAGCTGGCAATACGGTGGTATGGGGCAGCGCGGGAAAGGCCGGTTTCAAGGGCTCCAAGAAATCGACGCCCTTTGCCGCTACGGTGGCGGCGGAGCAATGTGGCCGTGAGGCTCTTGCCCTGGGTGTCAAGCGGGTCGATGTATGCGTTCAGGGGCCTGGCTCCGGGCGCGAGTCGGCCATTGCTGCCTTGGCTGCCGCGGGTATCCAGATCAAATCGATCCAAGACGTAACGCCGCTTCCACACAATGGATGCCGCCCGCCCAAAAAGCGCCGGGTCTAACAGAGAACAGTATGGCACGATACACAGGACCAGTTTGCCGGCTCTGCCGCCGCGAGGGGCAGAAGCTCTTCTTGAAGGGACAGAAGTGCTACACGGAGAAGTGCGGCATCGAACGTCGCGCCTATCCCCCGGGTCAGCACGGGCCCGCACACGCGCGCCGGCGCAAGCAGTCCGAATACGCTGTCCAGCTCCGTGAGAAGCAGAAGGTGAAGAGGATTTACGGACTCCATGAAAAGCAGTTTCGGAACCTGTTCGCACGGGCCAACGCGCGGGAGGGGATCACGGGCGAGAACATGTTGATTTCTCTCGAGATCCGGTTGGACAACGTGATTTTCCGAATGGGCTTCGCACCGAGCCGTGGCGCCGCCCGGCAGCTCGTTCGGCACCGCCACGTGGAAATCAACGGGCGAGTGGTGGACGTACCGTCCTACCAGGTGGGTCCCGGGGACGAGGTGGCCATCAAGGCCAAGTCCAAGGATCTGGCCACGGTTCAAGGGAGCTTAGAGGCTAGAACCCGCCCGTCCTTGGTGGAGTGGCTCGCCCTGGATGAGAAGAACCGTGTCGGGCGGATGACTCGCCATCCTATACGTCAGGATATCCCGCTGGCCGTCCAAGAACAGCTCATCGTGGAGCTCTACTCGAAGTAATGGAGACCCCCGTGCAGATTGATTTAACCGGTTTAGTACTGCCCGAACACATCAAGGTCCCAGAGGCCTCAGAAGATGGGAGCCGGGCGGAATTTGTGATCGAACCTCTCGAGCGTGGTTTTGGCCATACGCTCGGCAACTCGGTGAGGCGAGTCCTGCTCTCGTCCCTTCGCGGGGCCGCGGTTTGGGCTTTCCGAATCGACGGTGTGGTGCATGAGCACCAGACCATCCCAGGGGTGGTCGAGGACGTTCACCAGATCATTCAAAACTTCAAGTCCCTCGTCGTCAGTTTGGACGACGAGGTGTCCGAGGCGACGCTCGCGATCCGACTGAATCGTGCGGGCTCAATCACTGCCGAAGACATCGGGCCTGTCAGTGGCGTGACGATTCACGAACCGGACCATCACTTGATGATGGTCCACGACAAGCGCAAGCTCAACATCGAGTTGAGCATTCGGAAGGGACGGGGTTTCGTACTCGCCGATCAGCATGAGTTGCCGCGAGGAGCCCCGGTGGACCTGGTGCGGATCGATGCGATCTTCAATCCCGTCCGTCGCGCCAACTTCTCGGTCGAGGAAACACGGGTCGGACAGCGTACCGACTTCGATCGGCTCACGCTCGTGGTCGAGACGGACGGGTCGATGGACGCCGAATCCGCGGTCAAGTATGCGGCGGCGTTGGTGGTTAAGCATTTCGAGTTCATGGTGCACTTTGGAGAGGATGAGGTAACGCAGGTGACGGTTCCGGGTGCGGTTGAGGTTCCGGAGCGGCTGCGCGATCTGTTCGGTCGTCCCATCGAGGATCTGGCAGAGTTGAGCGTCCGTTCCCGAAACTCGCTCCAAAAGGAGAACATCAAGACCCTGGGCGACCTCGTTCAGCGTACAGAAGACGAGATGCTCGGGATCGAGAACTTCGGTAAGAAATCGCTCACGGAGATCACGGCTTTCCTCGACGAGCATGAACTCAAGTTCGGAATGATCCTCAAGTCTGGCGACGACGGCCGACTGTTCATGGTCGAAGAAGACGCGGTGCAAGCCGCAGAAACGAGCGAGGAGTAGCGTTCGAGCAATGAGGCACCGCAACAAGGGCCGAGCCCTTTCCCGAACGGCGAGCCACAAGAAGGCGACGATGCGGAACATGGCGACGTCCCTCTTTCTTAACGAACGGATCGAGACGACGACCGCTAAAGCGAAAGAATTGCGGCCGTTCGCTGAGCGGTTGATCACGCTTGGCAAGCGTGGGGATCTCCACGCACGCCGGCTCGCGGGTCGTTGGATCGCAGACCGCCAAGTCCTCGGCAAGCTGTTCGATGATATCGGGCCCCGTTTTACGGAACGGCCCGGAGGCTACACCCGCATCTTGAAACTGGGAAATCGCCGTGGTGACGCCGCGGAGATGGCGCTGATTGAGTTGGTAGATTAGACTGGCGGAATCTTGAACATCAAGGGCAAATCAAACGGGGAGCACGGCTAGACATGGTTTCGTTCGAGTCCCGAAGAGGTGCGGCTGGTGTCTTATCTGTGTACTTGATGGCCGGGGCGTTTTTGTCTGCGGCAGGGTTGATGGCTTGGTTGTGGGTGCGTGCCGCCCCGGTGGAAGTCGAGATTGTCGAAGGGGCCCCCGTCACGGAGGAGGAGACGCCGACGGTCGTGGCCACCGACGTCTTTGGTGCGAATCCCATGGCTCAAGCGGGCATGTTCATCCGACTGAACGGGCTGTCCGTGCAGAGCCCCGTAGGATCGGAGGCATTTTTCACTCAAGTTCCCGGCCAAGCGAATTCGTATCTCGTCAAGATGGTCCCTGGTGTGGTCACAGGCGGCGTCGTCTTAGAGGGCGGTGAGACTGTGGCGGTGGTCGGATTGGTCCACGCGATGTCGGACAGCGTGGCCGATGCGTGGGTCGCCAGCGGTAGCATTTCAGAGGGCGATAGGATTCTTGCCGTTTTCGCTCAGTCGTTCTTCGAGGCCTCGGGGGTGACCGTTACTGCCCAGGCTCAGCCCGAAGACAACTGACCGACTCCGCGGGAGAATAGATATGGCTCGGGTATGTTATGTGTGCGGCAAACGACCGCAGACCGGAAACAACGTCAGTCACGCTAACAACAAGACCAAGCGCCGCTGGCTGCCGAATCTCCAGACGGTCAAGATCATTACTTCCGATGGGGACCGGCGTCGCGTGCGTGTATGCACCACCTGCATCAAGGGTGGGAAGATCGCCAAGGCCCCACCAGTGACGGTGGCCGGGGTGTAAGGCCCACCGTCCATCCGCGGTACGTGGTGCTCTTGGGGCGTCAGGCTCTCAGGAGCATTTTGTGTATATTGGGCCGATGAACGCCACCGAATCCGCAGCCCCGGCCGTCGGGCCCTCTCGCCTGATCGGTCGAACCCTCGTCGTCACGAGGGCGGCGTCGCAGGCCGACGGGTTGGTCGCGGCCCTGGAGGCTCTGGGCGCGACGGTGGTTCGTTTTCCGACGATCAGAGTCGAGCCCGCGGTGGATCAGGAAAAGCTTCGGCAGGCCGCACAGAACGCCTCAGGCTATGACTGGGTGATTTTTACCTCTGTGAACGGTGTCGACTTCTTCAGAAAGGCTGCGGACGACGTCGGGGTCGATGCGAAGGAGGCGCTCGCGGGGGGGCGCCTGTGCTGCGTCGGGCCTGCCACGGCGGGCGCGATCGAGGCTCTGGGCCTCAGTGTCGAGGTCGTTCCGGGGACCCATATGGCCGAAGCCGTTGTCGACGTGCTTTCGGCACGGACGCAGCTGCGTGGCCAACGCGTTTTGATTCCGACGGTTGCCGGGGCCAGGCCCGTCCTACGAGCCGGCTTGCAGGAACTGGGCGCTGAGGTTGATGACGTGATCGCGTATCGGACCCTCGCCGTCGAAGCGGTAGATCCAAGCGTATTGGAGCAGCTCGACCAAGGAGTGGATCTTGTGACGTTCACCTCTCGGTCCACCGTGCGGAGTTTCCATCGTTTAGTGGGGGGTGGGGTCGTCGCGAACGCGGCCGTGATCGGGCCGGTGACGGCCGATGCAGCCCGTGAGTTGGGGTATCGGGTTGCGGTGAAGGCGGATCCGTTCACGATTCCAGGGTTGGTGGAGGCGATCTTGAGTCACTTTGAAGAGGATGCGCATGGGTGACCGTGGCGGGTCCCCGGTTCCGGGGGAGGAGGGCACGACTGAGGGTTCGACCCTGCCTGCGATTCTGGACCCGGTGATTCTCCGATTCGCGGTCCTCACCTATTTGGCCGTTCTGCCAGTGGGCCACCTCGTCGCCATACCCGTCAACGGCATGATGGCCAGGGGGACCGACGTATTCCTCGCTTTGGTCCTGCTGGCGGGGATCATCGATATCGGCCGTATGATGGGTCCTTACCTCACCGGGGGAGGGGGGCCGTTGTTTCCGGGACGCCGCGCCTCCTATATCGTGGCACTCTTTATCGTGGGCTTCAGTGGGTGGGTGGCGCTCAGTGCGGCGTGGATCTTGAACCCGGCCTATGCTCTCACCAAGGGTCTGGCTTTCGTGGGGTTGGGCATGGGCGCCCTGGCCATCCTGTGGTGCGGCGCTCCGCCTTCGCCGGGGCGCTGGTGGGATTGCTGGTGCACAACTACCCACCCGCCCACATCTTCATGGGGGACAGCGACTCGCTCTTCATCGGCCTGGTGCTCGCCGGCCTCGCGCTTTCGCCCGCACCCGGTCTGTCCCGTAGCCTTTTTGCCGTTGTCGTCGTGCTTGCGATCGTACTCGCGGTGCCCATCCTCGACACCACCTTCGTGACCGTCACGCGCCTGCTCGAGGGCCGGCCGATTTCGAAGGGGGGAAAGGACCACACGCCACACGGGCTCGTCGCGCTCAGGATTTCCGAGGAGCGGGTCGTGTGGCTCGTGTGGGGTATCGCGGCTCGGGTGGGGATTGATTGACCTTGGGCATCCGCTCCGTGAGCCGGCCCGTCGCGTACGCTGTGGGGGGGGCCTTGTTGGTCCTCCTGACGCTCCTCAGACTGTATGCTTTTTGTCCTCCCGGATGCGCGACCCCAGGCGCTCAGAGAGGGCAGCTGGGGGGGATCCGCTGAGGGGGGGGGTCAGAAGAGGGAAGGGGTGATGAGGCGGCGAGTGACCAGGGGGAGGCTGACCAGGTAGAGGGCACGCACATATTCAATCGCTTGCAGAGGCTCCACCATCGCTTTCCGTTGCTCACCGTCCTGATGGGCGTTGTCTTGGTGGCCATCGCTTACTTCGGGGCGTATCTGGTCCGGTGGGATACGGAGCAGCTCCCGGCTGAGTTCGCCTATTTCAGGCAGACCCTGGCCATGGTGATCGTCCTGAAGCTCATGGGCCTGGCGGCCCGCCGGGGCCTATGCCCCCCGTTTCCGTCACTACAGTCTCGCGGACGTCTGGGGGACGATCCGGGCCAACGTCCTCGGTCCTGCTCTTGGTCTTTCGAGTGGGGTTGTCATGGGGCGTGTTGATCGTGGACTTCCTGTTGTGCGCTACATTGACCGTTGTCGGACGCGTTTCCTTTCGCTTCCTGGACGACGTGAAGGAGAAATGGTCTTCTGAGGGGGCGCCAGCGGCCTTCGTCGGCCGGATCGAAGACGCCGAGTTGGCCTTTCGGGCTCTGCGCGGAGTGGAGGAACCGAGCTGCGGCCGGTCGCGGTGGTGGACCATGCGTATGGAGGCCGGCGGGGACGACGGAATCGAGTGAGCCGTCCGTGAGTGCGGCGCCAACGTGGTCGTGGTGATCGACAGGGGAGAGGTGGATGGGGACGACACGCGACGGGTGGGTGAGTCACCTGAGGTGGGAGGGCGCGGTGGACGTGTTCGCCGTGCGTATCTCTGTGGGACCGGCGCCGCTTGAAGCGGCCGCCGAACACGATATCAATACGGAGGCCTGATGGCCAACACTCCACTGGACCACTTCCGCACGGGCGACCTCACGGTTGGTGTGATCGGTCTCGGCTACGTAGGACTGCCGTTATCGGTGGAGATCGCCCGCTCAGGTCTTCGGGTCGTGGGTTTAGACGTCGACTCCGGTATCGTGGAGGGCATCAACGGCGGAACCAGCCAGATCGAAGATGTCACACAGGAGGAGTTGGCGGGTGTTCTGGCGACTGGGAGGCTGGAGGCCACGACCAATATGGCGCGGCTCGCTGAGTGTGACGCCGTCTCGATTTCGGTGCCGACTCCGCTGTCGAAGACCCAGGATCCGGACGTGTCCTTCGTGATCGCTGCGTCGGAGGCCGTAGCGGCTGCGTTGCGTCCCGGGCAGGTCGTCGTTCTGGAGTCGACGACATATCCGGGGACGACGCGTGAAGTACTCCTTCCCGTGTTGGAGCGCACCGGGCTTTCGGTGGGCAAGGACTTCTTCCTGTGCTTCTCTCCGGAACGAGTCGACCCCGGAAACCAAGTCTGGAAAACGAAGAACACGCCGAAGGTCATCGGGGGCGTGACGCCGGGCTGCACTGAGGCGGGGTTGGCGGTCTACGAGCGCTTCATCGACACGATGGTAGCGGTGTCGTCCACTGAGGCCGCTGAGATGGTGAAGATCCTGGAAAACACGTTTCGGGCCGTGAATATCGCTCTCGTGAACGAAGTCGCGCTCATCGCCGACCGGCTCGACGTAGACGTGTGGGAGGTCATCGAAGCGGCGGCCACGAAGCCGTTCGGCTTCATGGAGTTCACGCCCGGACCCGGACTCGGAGGGCACTGCATTCCGGTCGATCCCCACTATCTGGCGTGGAAGATGCGTACGCTCAACTATCGGACCCGCTTCATCGAGCTGGCCTCTGAGATCAACGCTGAGATGCCCGAGTTCGTGGTGGGGAAGGTCCGTGCCGCGCTCAACGCCCGTAAGAGGTCCGTGAACGGCGCGCGCGTTCTGGTGCTCGGCGTGGCCTACAAGCGGGACGTCAACGATGTCAGGGAATCTCCGGCGCTCGACATCATCGGGCTTCTTGCCGCGGATGGCGCGGACGTGGCGTACCACGATCCCTTCGTGCCTGAGTTGGCTGAGGACGGAGCCCCTCTGTCGTCGGTCCCTCTCACGGATCAAGCCCTTACGGAGGCCGACGCTGTGGTGATCGTGACGGACCACACGGATATCGATTACGCCCGGGTTCTGGAGCGGGCGCCCGTGGTGGTGGATGCCCGTCACGTCACGTCGGCCTTCCTGGATGAGAGCGATTCGCCGGCGGATGCGTGGATCGTGAAGGGTGGGCCGGAGTGAGGTGAGCGGTCCCCCCGGTCCTCGTTCACCGTCTCATCGCACGCCTCAACACGGGTGGACCGGCCATGCACGTGGTGCACCTGGCCGAATCCCTCGATCCCACTCGCTTTCGCACGCGCCTGATCGCGGGCGGCATCACCGAAGACGAAGGAGACATGACCTACTACGCCCGGGAACGCGGAGTGGAGGTCACCGAGATCAGGGGCATGTCCCGGCTGCTCTCGCCGCTCAGGGACTTCCGTTCGTTTCTGACGCTCCTTCGGATTTTTCGCCGCGAGCGGCCCACCATCGTACACACGAACACCGCCAAGGCCGGGACGGTTGGCGGCAAGGGCCGCCGGCGTGCCCGTGATCATCCACACGTTCCACGGGCACGTTCTTGGTGGTCTCTACTTCAGCCGGAACAAGACGCGGTTCTTCCTGGAGATCGAGCGGTGGCTGGCGAAGTCCACCGACAGGCTGGTGGTGCTCACGCACGATCAGGTCCGCGAGATGGCGGAGGATCTGCGCGTTGCGCCTCCGGAGAGGTTCACCGTGATTCCGCTGGGGCTGAACCTGCAGCCGTTCGCGGGCACCGATCGAGCCGCAGCCCGCTCCCGGCTGCGAGCGGAACTGGGCATCGAGCAGAACCGTCCCGTGGTCGGCATCGTGGGGCGCACGGTACCCGTGAAGAATCACGAGCTGCTGTTCGACGCGATGGCGCTGCTCAAGGGCCGAATGGATCCTGCACCCCATCGATCGTGGTGGGCTCGGGCGAACGGGAGCCGGCTCTACGGGCCTACGTGAGCGATAAGGGTCTCGAGGACGTCGTGCATTGGCTCGGCTGGAGGAAGGATCTGCCGCATGTATTTCCCGCCTTCGACGTGACTGCGCTCACGTCGAAGGCGAGGGTACGCCCGTCTCTTTGATCGAATCCTTGGCGAGTGGAACCCCCGTGGTTTCGCTGGCGGTCGGGGGTGTGCCGGAGATACTCGGTGGGGGCGAATTGGGGCGCCTTGTGCATTCCGCTTCGGACGATGAGGTTGCCGACGCGATAGAGAGCGTTTTGGCGTCCCCCCCGTCAGGAGAGGATGCAGAACGGGTGCGAAATCTGGTTCTCGAAAGCTTCTCGATTCGATGGCTAGCCGGAGACGTCGAGCGTCTTTACGAAGAAGCACTCGAGCGGGCCGGCCTCAGGATTCGAGTACAGGGAGACCGTGCATGACGAGGATGGCTGATCTAGCCAGAATCCACGAAGCGATCATGGCCGCCGCGGGCGCGATTCAGCCGTTCACATCAGGCGACGTCGAGTTCGAGATCAAGGCTGAACGGGGTGATCCGTTGACCGCGGCCGATGAAGCGGCGGATCGAGTACTCCGGGAGATGCTCCCCGCAAAAGGGGAGGGGTGGCTCTCAGAGGAGTCGATCGACGACCCCGTCCGGCTCAGGTGCCGGCGGGTGTGGGTGGTGGACCCGATCGACGGGACCCAGGAGTTCGTCGACGGGATCCCTGAGTGGTGCATTTCGGTGGGCCTGGTCGAGGACGGCCTCCCGGTCGCGGGGGGCATCTACAATCCGGCCACAGATGAATTGGTGATCGGCTCGTTGGAGACTGGAGTGGAGTACCAGGGCTGTCCCTCGTCCGTCACCGGCCTTCCGGATCTCGATGGTGCCACGATCCTGGCCAGCCGTAGCGAGATCAGAAGGGGTGAGTGGAGTGGGCTCGACGAGGCGCCGTGCGAAGTGCAGCCGTGCGGATCCGTTGCCTTCAAAATGGCGCTCGTCGCGGCGGGCCAGGCAGATGGCACTTGGACCCTCGTCCCCAAGCATGAATGGGACGTCGCAGCCGGCACGGCGCTCGTCCGGGCCGCGGGTGGGTCCGCGATCCACGCCGATGGAACTGAGCCCGCCTTCAATCAACCGGTGCCCAGACATCCAAATTTCTTGGCGGCCGGTGCGGGCGTCCTCATGGACTTTAGAGAAAATTGGATGAAGGTCTACTCTTGAGGATTCTGGTCACAGGTGCTGGTGGTCTGTTGGGTAACGCCGTCGTGCGTACTGCCGGGGGGAGAGGCCACGATGTCCGAGCCTATACCCGATCCGGCCTCGACGTCACCGACCCGGGAGAGGTGGAGCGCCGCTTGAGGGCCGAAAACCCAGAAGTCATCGTCCACTGCGCGGCTTACACCGCGGTGGATCGAGCCGAAGAAGAGTTTGATCAAGCCATGAGCGTGAACCGTGACGGTACACGCAATGTGGCCATGGCCGCTGCCCAAGTCGGCGCCACGGTCGTATATCCGGGCACCGACTATGTGTTCAACGGCCGGGCGGACACGCCGTATGGTCCCGACGACGAAACGAGTCCCGTCAACGCATACGGCGTCAGTAAGTTGGCCGGCGAGCAGGTACTCGCGGTGTCCGGGTGCAGTTGGATGGTGGTCCGGACGAGTTGGCTATATGGACCCGGAGGCCGGGACTTCGTGGATGTCGTCCTAGAGAAGGGTGAGCGTCGCGGTGGGATGACCGTGGTGGATGACCAGATGGGCTGCCCGACGTGGACGGGCAGTCTCGCTCCCGGGATCCTCAAGTTGGCCGAAGCGGGTGCAAAGGGAACGTACCACGTGTGCGACGCGGGCCAGGTCTCGTGGCTCGAATTGGCACGCAAGGTTACGGAGGAGGCCGGACTCGACATCGAGCTCACGGCCACGACCACACTTGCCTGGGGTGCGCCCGCGCAGCGTCCACCATATTCCGTACTCGATTGCTCGAAAGCCGAAGCTATTCTGGGGCGTGAGATGACTCCTTGGTGTGAGTCCCTCCGCACCTATCTCTCGGAGGTCTTATGAAGGGCGTTGTACTCGCTGGAGGGCTGGGTAGCCGTCTCCTGCCCATGACCCGTGTCACGAACAAGCACCTGCTGCCCGTATTCGACCGGCCGATGATCTACTTTCCCATTCAGCAGCTCGTCCATGCGGGGATCGATGACATTCTTGTCGTGACGGGTGGCAATCACGCCGGCGACTTCCTTCGGTTGTTGGGCAATGGAAAGGAGTTCGGCTTGCGACGGCTGAACTACGCGTATCAGGAGGGAGAGGGAGGGATCGCCGATGCCCTCAGGCTCGCGGAGGACTTCGCGGACGGCGATCCCATCTGCGTCATCCTGGGAGACAACATCTTCGAGACCCCCATCCGGGCGGCTGTGGAGGCTTTTCGGACCGACCCCGTGGGTGCGATGGTCCTGCTCAAGGAGGTGGACGAACCGAAGCGCTTCGGTGTGGCCACGCTGGACGAGGGCCGCGTCGTGAGCATCGTAGAGAAGCCCGCTGAGCCTGAGAGCAACTTGGCCGTGACCGGCTGCTACTTCTACGACGGTCGCGCGTTCGAGATCGTGCAGGGACTTTCTCCCTCCGGCCGGGGAGAGCTGGAGATCACCGACGTCAACAACCGCTACCTTGAGTGGGGCACTCTTCGCCATCACCTCGTCAGTGGGTGGTGGACCGATGCCGGCACGATTCCGTCGCTCTATCACGCGACGCAGTTGGTCGCGGCCACCGGGGATGCGCCGGTGCTCCGGATGCCTGAGGTCAGAGCGTCTTCGGGGGGATCACATCTGACGGAGGATAGGGGCTCGATTCCTTCTGGACTAGTGCAGTAGTCCATCATCTGCATTTTGCACTATTTTACTAGCACGAATATGATGCGTGCGGTCTATTATACTAGTGCGCACTCCCACGAAGTTGTGATTTGATGCCATGTCTACCCGTTTCGATGAGCTTCGTGTTCGACAACTCGATGAGGCGCTCGCCCCACTCCAAGAACTTCGGTACCGTCTCACCCCCCGGGGGGTGATGGTTGCGGACTATCCGCGAGGCTCTCGGTATGACCACGCGTCAGCTGGCTGCGCGAACCGGAAAGTCGAAGACGGCCGTTCTTTCCACCGAACGAAACGAGGCGAGTGGAACCGTCCAGTTCGACACACTTCAAAATCTGGCGGACGCTTTGGATTGTGATGTGGTGTACGCCATCGTCCCGCGAACGTCGCTCGGGGAGCGGTTGGACCGGCAAGCCTGCATGGTCGCCTCCCAGACCGTGGGCCGGGTTTCCGCCTCCATGGAGCTGGAGGAACAGGCCGTGTCTGAGGATCAGCGCGCCCGACAGATCGCCGAACTCGCGGAGAAAATCCTGTGCGTCCGAAAGCGCGATTTCTGGGATGTCTGACCCTCCGCAATCGGGGGAGTGACGTGTACACAGGCGGCTTGCTACGAGCCGCGATCGTTGGTGGGTTTTACATGCTAAAGTATTAATAGTCGTCTGGGCTAATAAGACTTGCTGAACAGGAGGTCGACACCGCTTTGCAGCGAGGAGAAACAGGTCGCTACGAGGTCACGAGCGCCGGAGGCGAGCAGGTTCGCGCCTTCATGCCTGCCCCCTTGCCGCCGGTCTCTCCTCTGGTTCTCGAGGGTCCGCTCCAGCAGGCGCGACAATGGGCTGATTCATGAAGCTGCTGATCACAGGTGGCGCCGGCTTCATCGGCTCCAACCTGGTTCGGTACCTCCTTGAGGAATACGAAGACGTCGAGGTGATCAACCTCGACCTCCTCACCTATGCCGGAAACCTGGATAACCTCTCCGGGCTGGAGGCGAATCCACGCTATCGCTTCGTGCGCGGAGATATTTGTGACCCCTCCTTGGTGGGCGACCTCGTGTCGGGGGTGGACGCCGTCCTCAACCTTGCGGCCGAATCCCATGTGGATCGCTCGATCGCGCACGACACGCCGTTCGTTCGGACGAACGTAAACGGGACCCATACCCTCTTGACTGCGGCGCTGGCTGCCCCGAACCCACCGCGATTCGTCCACGTCTCGACCGACGAAGTGTATGGGGAGTTGCCGTGGAGGGACCCGGCCGACGCCGATGTCGATACCGCCGCGGAGCGCTTCACCGAATCGACGCCGCTGGCCCCTCGGTCTCCGTATTCGGCGACCAAGGCCTCAGGCGACATGCTGGCGCTGGCGTACCACCGGACGCACGGGCTGGACGTGGTCGTCACGCGTTGCTCCAACAACTATGGGCCGTACCAGTTTCCGGAGAAGCTGATTCCGCTGATGGTATGCAACGCGATGAAGGGGGACCCGCTGCCGGTCTATGGCGACGGCCTCAACGTGCGCGACTGGATTCACGTGCGGGATCATTGCCGCGGTCTGGATGGCGCACTGCGGAAGGGCCGGTCAGGAGAGGCGTATAATTTCGGGGGAGACGCGGAGCGCACGAACCTTCAGATCGTGAAGGCGATCCTAGAGCAGACCGGGGCCGATTCGGGTCTGATCAGCTTCGTTGAGGATCGCTTGGGGCACGACCGGCGCTACGCAGTCGATGCCACGAAGGCGAAGGAGGAGCTGTCCTGGGCACCACTCGTGGAGTTCGGGGAAGGACTCGCTGAGACGATCGGATGGTACGGGGAGAATGGGGCGTGGCTCAAGCGAATCGAGAGCGGGGCGTACCGAGTTTAAAGATGTGGCCGCTTGAAGTAGGTTCTTAACCAAATGTCAGATTCCATCTTGGTCATCGGCGGTGCGAGTTTCATCGGCTCACACCTAGTGGAGCGTCTGCTTGAGGCCGGCAAGAACGTCTTTGGCGTCGTCGACCTGTCCACGGGCAGCCTGGACAACCTCGCCAGCGTCCGGGACCACCCGTCGCCACGTTCTGCATGCCGAAGTACCGTTCGCTGATCGCATACGTCCGTCCGAACATATTGAGCCCCACAATTTTCGGGTCGACCTCCGAAAAATTTGTTTTGAGGGAAAGTAGGTGACGGCTCCCGTTTCTACAAACGGGGCGAGCCTCTTCATTTCAAGAATATGGCTGTATTGCTACACTTTCTGCAAATTCCGCTGAAGTGGCGAATGTGCTTCCACTGGCAAGTTCGGGAACGTGTAAGAGAAACATTTGTTTCTCGTTCGCAGGGTGAGCCCCCACCTCTGCAAAAGCGCGAGTCTCCCCGTCCCTGACATGTGGCCAGGTCGCCCCATTGTCTGCAGATTCCGTTAACGTGTTTCCTACCCAATGCCCACCCTTACCCCCTCTATGACCATCCACAAACGCAGCCATCTCGCGCACCTCGAATCCGAGGCGATTTTCGTCATGCGTGAAGTCGCTGCACAGTTCGAGCGGCCTGCTCTCCTGTTCTCGGGGGGAAAAGACTCGATCGTGATGGTGCGTTTGGCCGTCAAGGCGTTTGCGCCGGGCAAGTTTCGGATTCCGCTCCTGCATATCGATACGGGCCACAACTTTGCGGAGACGATCGAGTTTCGGGATCGGCTGGTGGAGCGCCTCGGGTGTGAGCTGATCGTCCAACGTGTGCAGGACTCGATCGACGCGGGGCGCGCCCAGGAAGAGGACGGCCCGAACCCGAGCCGCAATTTTCTTCAGATCGTCACACTGTTGGATGCGATCAAGGAGCTGAAGATCGACGCGGCGCTCGGTGGCGGCCGCCGCGATGAGGAGAAGGCGCGGGCCAAGGAGCGCTTTTTCAGCCACCGCGATGAGTTCGGCCAGTGGGATCCCAAGAACCAGCGCCCCGAACTCTGGAACGTCTTCAACGGCCGCAAGAACGTGGGCGAGAATTTTCGTGTATTTCCGCTCTCGAACTGGACGGAGATGGACGTCTGGCAGTACATCGAGCAAGAGGAAATCGAGATTCCCTCTCTGTACTTTACGCATCAACGAGAGGTCGTCGATCGAGACGGCACGTTGCTCGCCAATACCGAATTCAACACGCTTCTTCCGGGTGAGGCTTACGAGTTGAGACAAGTACGCTTCCGCACGATCGGGGACGCCACGTGCACGGGCGCCACGGTTTCGGGCGCTTCCACGCTCGAAGAGATCATTCTGGAAGTCTCCGCGGCTCGTACGACGGAGCGGGGTGGGCGGCACGACGACAAGCGGTCTGAGGCCGCAATGGAAGACCGCAAGAAACAGGGGTACTTCTGATGGCGCCGGATTCGGGTAGCCTTTCGGGGAATCCGACGTCGCACCACATGGACCTGCTCCGGCTTACGACCGCGGGTAGCGTCGACGACGGCAAGAGCACGCTCATCGGGCGGCTCCTCTACGACACCAAGTCGATCTTCGAGGATCAGATGGAGGCGATCGAAGAGGCGAGCCGCCGCCGCGGTGACAAGAAAGTAGACCTGGCGCTCCTCACCGACGGACTCCGTGCCGAGCGCGAACAGAGCATCACGATCGACGTCGCCTACCGGTACTTCGCCACGCCCCGGCGCAAGTTCATCATCGGAGACACGCCCGGCCACATTCAATACACACGTAACATGGTCACGGGCGCATCGACGGCCGAGCTCGCCATCATTCTGATCGATGCGGGCAAAGGTGTGCTCACACAGTCGAAGCGACATGGGTTCATCGCCTCGCTACTCGACATTCCACACATCCTGGTCGCTGTCAACAAGATGGATCTTGTGGACTGGTCCGAGTTCGTCTTCGACGAGATCGCAGAGGAGTACACCGAGTTTTCCCAGAAGCTGGGGGTCGACGATCTCACCTTTATTCCCATCTCCGCGCTCGAGGGCGACAACGTGGTCGAGCCGAGTACTCAGATGGACTGGTACGACGGTAGCACGCTTCTTCATCACCTTGAGCACGTGAACGTCGGTGGGGCCAGAAATCTGGTCGACTTCCGCTTCCCGGTTCAATATGTGATTCGTCCCGACCAGAACTTTCGTGGGTTCGCGGGCCGGGTGGCGTCCGGCTCCATCCAGCCTGGTGAGGACATCGTGGTTCTCCCCTCGGGGAAGAGCACTCGGGTCAAGTCGATCGAGACGTATGGGGGGAGCCTCGAGAGTGCGTCTGCATCGGACTCGATCGTGATGACGACCGAAGACGAGGTCGATATCAGCCGCGGCGACATGATCGTGCGGAGAATGAACCTACCCGTGGTCGGCAAGGAGTTCGACGCGATCGTCTGTTGGCTCAGCGAAGAGCCGATGCGTCCAGACACCCAGTATTGGCTGATGCAAACCACCCGCTCGGTGCGTGCTTTCATATCGCACCTCGTCTATCGGATCGACGTGGGCACGCTGCACCGGGAGGATGTCGAGGGCTTTGAGCTCAACGACATCGGGCGGGTACAGATCACGACGGCCCATCCGATCTTCTTCGATCGTTACGAGCTGAATCATGAGACGGGCTCCTTCATACTGATCGACCCGTTCACCAACGCGACGGTCGCGGCGGGCATGATCCGCGGGCCTGTTCGGAGGGTTGAAGATCTTGAGCGCCCGGTGGCGGAGGAACGGTCGGTGTCTCCGGATGTCGTTTGGGAGTCGTGGAACGTGCCGCTCGAGGAGCGTGAGGCACGCAATGGGCACAAGGCGGCCGTGTTGTGGTTCACGGGGCTGCCGGGGGCAGGGAAGACGACGATTGCTCTGGATCTGGAGCGGCGTTTGTTCGAAGCTGGATGCCAGACGATGTTGCTCGACGGAGACCAGGTGCGGCACGGGCTCAGCGGTGATTTGGGTTTCGCACCACGGGATCGGGAGGAAAACATCCGGCGCGTGGGAGAGGCGGCGAATTTGTTCTTCCGCCAGGGTGCGATCGTGTTGTGCACGTTCGTGTCACCATACCAGCAGGACCGCGACCGAGCACGGGCGTTGATTCCGGAGGGTCGATTCCTCGAGGTGTTTGTGGATGCTCCGCTGGAGGTGGTGGAGGGGCGCGACCCGAAGGGGTTGTATGCGAGGGCACGCGAGGGGGAAATCAGCCAAATGACAGGGATTTCCTCGCCTTACGAGGCGCCGAAGAATGCTGAGGTGCATGTGCATAGTGATAGGGATTCGGTCGAGGAGGTTGTCGAGCAGTTGATGGGGGTGTTGGGGGGGGTGGGGGTGCTGCCGGGTGGTACCGCATGATGAGGCTTACGGTTGGGGCATCGCGGAAATAGAGTGCCGGCAGCCAGTGCCCTGGCGGAAGTCGTTCTGGGTCAATAACCTGAGTCCGCTTGAAACGGATGGCGTCGCCAGCGCCCTCGATCCTGACCTGACCGCGGGCGGTGATGGGACCGGTCTCCTCCCCGACGTGCCTGGCCGATCACGGACAAGGAGGACCTGAGCTGAGCGATCGACACGGTTGGCTGGTACTCGCGCGCGGGGTGCATCACCGCCTCGCACATCACCGCCGGGGGGTGGCGCTACTGGTCTATGCGTTGCTGATTCTGGCTGCGACCGCCTTGGCGTCTGCGTTCTCGGTCGGCTTGGACTTTCTGGCCGTGGTTTGGACGGATGCGGTCCTGATGGGCGGCCTCCTGGTACTCGTGCGGCTCCCACTCTATTGGCGAGTGCAGCTCAGCATCGGGCGGTGGCGGTTCGTGGGGGTGGGGGAGGTGATTCGGCTCGCGGGAGCGACCGTTCTGGGATCAATAGTTGTGGGCATCCTGGCCATGGTGCTCCCCTGGTTCAACGCCACGGTGTCGGTCATGCTTCTCGAGATCGTCCTTTCAGTGATGCTCATATCAGGTGTCTGGATTTCCTATCGGGCCCTCTTCGAGTACGCCCGGCGGCTCTCAGGACTGAATGGGAACGGTTCGGGCCGGGGCCACGCCAAGCGCCGGCGCATCCTGGTTGCCGGTGCCGGTGAGGCCGGCCGGATGATCGTGCACCAGATGCTACGGTCCGGACAGAACGTGGCCATCGTTGGCTTCGTGGACGACGATCCTCTGAAGTGGGGAACGGCTATCCACGGGAAAGAGGTTATCGGGCCCACTGAGGACCTCGCGGCCATCGTGGAGTACGAGAGAGTGGATGAGCTCCTGATCGCGATGCCGACCACGGAGCCCGAGAAGCTGCGGCACATCGTAGACGCCTGCAGTGAGATCGACATCGAGTTTCGTGTGCTGCCGGGATTGGACGAGGTGCTGAGGGGGCGGGTGTCCCTGGACCAGGTCCGGAAGATCCGCATCGACGACCTCCTGGGGCGCGATCCGATCCAGTTGGAGTTGCCCGAGTTGGGGGCGGAACTCAGGGGAAAGACGGTGCTCATCACGGGGGCGGCGGGATCCATAGGATCGGAGTTGGCTCGCCAAATCGTGCTCTACAACCCCAGGCAGCTCATCCTCCTGGACCAGGCTGAGAGCCCGCTTTATTTCATTGAGCGGGAGCTGGTGGACAAGAAGTCCGATACACGCATCGTGCCCGTGATCGCGGACATTCTGGATCGTAAAGAGATGCGGATGGTGTTCGCTCAGTGGAGCCCCGACCGGGTCTTCCACGCCGCAGCCTACAAGCACGTCCCCATGATGGAGTGCAACGTCCGGCAGGCCGTTCGCAATAACGTCCTTGGCACGTGGCAGGTGGCGGAATTGGCAGGAGAGTCGGGCGCCGAGAAGTTCGTTCTTGTTTCCACTGACAAGGCCGTCCGTCCCTCTTCTGTCATGGGCGCCACCAAGCGATTGGCGGAGCTGTTGATCCTGGCGTTCGCCAGGCGTTATCTGCACACTGACTGGTACGCAGTGCGGTTCGGAAACGTGCTCGGCAGTGCAGGTAGTGTGGTCCCGGTCTTCCAGCAGCAACTCGAGAACGGGCAGCCTCTCACCGTGACACACGAAGAGATGACCCGCTACTTCATGACCATCCCTGAGGCGGTGCAGCTCGTCCTCCAGTCCTCGCTGATCTCGGAGGCCTGCGGCAACATCGCGATGCTGGAGATGGGCGAGCCGGTGAAGATCCTGGACTTAGCTCGGAGTATGATCCGGCTATCCGGCCGCACCGAAGGCCACGACGCCACCATCGAGATCACGGGGATGCGACCGGGCGAGAAGCTACACGAGGAGCTGTCCGCGCCTCGGGAGAGCCCTGAGCCCACCGGCATCGAGAAGGTGATGATTCTGCGCAACGGAGACATGGGGACGGCCCTGGGCGAGGCGGAAGAGATGATCCGCAGCCTCTGGTCCGACGTGGGGGGCATGGACGACGACGAACTTCGTGGCTGGCTGTTGAGAGTGCCCGGCGTGGTTCTGATGGAGGATGGGGTCGCCGCAGGTCTAAGCTAGCGAGCGGTACGGCGGGGAGGGGCACGCCGTACCACGTATCATATTAGCGGAGCGAGTACTTCAATTCCAGCGTCGTGTTGTTGATGTCGTTGAGCGCTGCCGGAATTTCGTCCCTTCCACATGGGGTGAAGTGCTGAAAAAACACGTTCATCCTCTTGCCGGTCGACAAAGACGCGCCGAATCGACCGATGGGGGTGGAAACGCCGCCGCGGATTCCTGCCCGAACGGTCACATCGTGCTGGCACCAATAGTCAGACGGAGGGATAAGGGGCACGTCAAACAAGGCGTCGTTATTCCATCGGATGCGTTCGCCGAATAGCCCCACTTCCCAGCTTGGACCAAAGTAATCCAGGGCCAGCCAATGACTGGACGCCCCCGGCCCGATCGCGGCGCCGAGTACTCGACCCTGATGGGTATACCCCTGGGGGACCGCCCGACTCGTGTAATACGTGCCCACTGGTCGATCGCGAGATGTGGTGCTCCTCTCCAAGAACGTGTGCTCCGCCTGCAGCCGGAAGGCGTCTTGGCCGCCCCGCAACGCACGGGCCCACTGGAGGCCGAGCGTGTACCCCTGCGTGTGGCCCGGAGTTTCCAAGAAGTCGCGGAACGATGCCGGGAACTCCGTTCTCGAATATTCGCCGTAGACCTCGAACCCGCTGTTCGGGAAAACCCAGCGACCGAACAGTGAGTAAATCTGATCGGGACCGGGTGTCTGCGTCGAGTCGTTCCACGGACGATCGTTGGGCCTTCCGGGGAAACTCAAGAAAGCGTCGAGGAGGTGCGGGAACACGTCGCTCGTCCCCTCCACGGGTCGGTATACAGCCCGTGCGAAACCCAGGGCGAGCTCGTCCAGTCGGGGCGGCTGCCAGGTCAGTGCGATCCCGCTGAACGCTCGGGTATCGTTGGCCGGAAGGTCATCGAAATACGAGGACTCCTGAAGAGCGCCGAGCAACAGTCTCCCGTCGAACGTGCCGATGGCTGTCGAGACTGGTCGTCGAGTTCGTGCAAATAAATGCGCGAAACCCGGTGCGTTGTCGCTGAGTACGATCGCGTTTCGCACGCCGGGACCCCACCACTCGTTCTCCGTGGAAATGCCAAGCGTCGCTGCCCCTGTTTGTACTGCGAGCGTGCTCTGGCCCGGGTGGATGGTGCTGAACGAGGCATCGCCGTATCTGATGGGTCGGTCGATAGAGGTCGGGCGGACGTGGAACGGATCGCCGAACGGATTTCCCCTTTGATCCGCCAACGGAGTGAGCTGCGGATCGGGGAGATCGAAATCACGATTCTCCGAATGGGTAAGTTCCGGTGCGACAATGAGGGACACGCGACCCCACTCCGCCTGAAATCCGGCCCGTAAGCGAGCGTTGTTGCCTCGGCCGGCCCAAAGCGCTCCCTGATTCAACGAAAAGGCGAGACTGGAATTTCGCACCCACTCTACCTCCGGAGCGAGCGGCCTCAAGGAGGCCCCCGTGTCAGTACCCATGCGGGGCGTGAGCTGGGATGCAGAGCGCAGAACCCGCCGATTGGGTGCGGCATCGCCGATCAACTCCCCCAAACGCTTCCGATCCACCGTTGCGTCGTTGACAGGGACCAGCGGCGTTGCTTGTGCGCCCCCAACGGCCTGATTGATCCAACGGCGCATCTCTGGGGCGGGTGTCGGAGGGGTGGCTGGATCGCGATCAACACCGGCTGGTTTGGCGCGCGTTGATCCCCAATTCGACTGCACGGATAAGTGGGCGTTCAAGTTGAAGGCATCGTTCCCGAAATTTCGAGCAAGGTTGTATACGCCCGTGATGCCAGCAGTGATATCGAACCGCTCGCCGAACCTCACCACTTCACCTCCGAGCGCGTGTTGAACGTCGAAACCGGGTGAGATTTGTACTCCAGTCTGCCAGAACGATCCGACGTCCTGTCGCAGCTCACGAGACCAAAACGCCGTCCAACGCCCGTTTGGGTTATAGCGGTCCACGGCCAATAGGGTGGCATTCCCGCCATTTCCAGCTGATGCGCCGAGGATTTGACCTCTCTCTGTGTGCCCCTGAGGCGTTGTGCCGTGCACATAGAACGGACCTTCCGATCTTCCACGTATCAGCTGCGAAACTTGTAGGTTCATCGCCTCGGCTCGGATTGTGAAAAAATTCTCTGGAGACGACCGTAGAATCTTCGTGAGTCCAAGCACGTAGCCGCCGGAGTGATCCGGTTCCAGGATAAAGTCGCGAAAGTTCCAGCTGTGGTCTTCGCGACCGTACTCGGCGTAGACTTCAAATCCGCTTTGCGGAAACACCCAACGCGCGAATACTGAGGCCAGTTGGTTGTCCTGCGATTGCCCTGGGGTTGGGTCATTCGGATCATCGGAAAGTCCTGCTTTCAGAATCGATTCGAACGGCTTCGTGAAGTTGCTCAGAGAAAGTCCCTCCACCGGCCAGCTCTCGTGGAAGAATCTGGCGCCGCCCAGCTCGAGTCCCTTCATTCCCTTTGGCGAAATCACCCCAATGATGCCCGACATGAATCGGCGGCGGGCTGAGCCGGTGACGCCGGTGTAGTCCGACTGTGAGAGCTTACCCCACACCAGGCGGCCGTGGATCTCCGCGAATCCCACGTCCAGCGGGGCCGAGCTTCCCAGAAAGAGGTGAGGAAAACCAGCGGCGTTATTTCCCAACAGGATCGGCTGCTGGCGCGCCGGCCCCCAATATTGGTTTGCCGTCGAAGCGCCAAAGGCGACGACCGGCAGATCGATGCGGAGGGTGCTCTGACCCGGATCGATTCGCGAGTAGGCACCGTTTCCAAACCTCTGTGGCCGATCGATGTAGGCTGGGAAGCGACCGTCCGCAAATTGGAGATCGCCCGCCTGACTGTTGTTTTGAAGATCAAAGGACGCATTCTGTGAACTGAATGCGATCGGAGCGAAGGTCAGCGAAAGTGGGCCGTGGCGCGCCGCGAATCCGGCTTGAACCGAAGCCGTGACGCCTCGTCCCGCCCACACCGGACCGTCGTTTGCACCCCAGGGAAAGGCTGAGTTGATCGTGGTCGTCAAGCTCGGGCGAACCAGATCGAACGTGAAGCGCACGCCGCTCGACGGGCTGAGGTCGTAGTGCTCTGCCCAGGGGTGATCCGAGGGTTGTGCCAAGAGCCGGTCGATTTCTTTCGGTGAAAAACTTCGAATGGACCATGGATAAAGCGCTGCCCTTCCGTCGATTTGAAGCAGCCGGATGTAGCCTTCTAAGTCACTTCCGGCGAAGATCTCGCTCCGGCCACTCGTTTGGGCGGGCAGTTGGCTGGCAGCAGCCATACTCAGGCTGAGTAAACTCAGAATCAGACGGTAGGGTGACGAGGGGATCACGAAGCGGCCTCAGCGCAAGCATCATGGAGAGTGGAGTCGCAACAATGTAGGACTTCCTTCGTCGATTTGGCGAAGCATATGGTTGACCTGGCGCACTAGCAATAAACTGTCGGCGTCGATGAACTCTCCTTTTGGCTCGGCTCCGACACGCCGATCGACAAATTCGAGGTTCCGCGTGTAACTTCATTGATTGGCGAAGTTCGGTTCTATGCTTCGATGATCGTGCTCTACAAGGATGCGAACCGTACGATACCAGTCAGTCAGCACCCGTAGAATCCGGCGCTCATCCCACGAGGTAGAATCAAAGAGTATGTAAAGAGAGAAGCGACGTACCCGACCTAATCGCGGTCACGCAACTCAGGGGGTACTGATACGTGGATTCGGAAATGACTCCGGTGGACATGGATCAGGTGTCGCACGAGCAGGAGATTTCACTTCTCGACCTAGTACACTCACCCCGTAGGCTCACGCGTTAGGTGAGCATGCAGGTCAGACCATCGGAAGGTTTGCCACTGTACATCAGCGACCTCTCCCTACAGGCTCTAATCGGACCAGCGAAGTGGGTGAGCCATCGGAGCTTTCAATGGCCAAGTAGATATATCCATCAGGTCCCTGGCGGACATCGCGAATTCGTCCCATCCGCTGGAAGAGCGGTTCCTCATGGAGGACAGTTTGCCCATCGACGGTGAGGCGTGAGAGTTGTTCTCCTCCCAAACCACCTACGAAAATATTGCCGCGCCACGCCGGGAACTGGTCACCGGTATAGATCATCAGTCCCGAAGTTGCGATCGAAGGAACCCAGAGATGTTTTGGCGATTCCATCCCTTCCTTGAGCGTCCCTTCATGGATCGTCTGGCCACTTCCGTAATTAACCCCATATCCGATTACGGGCCAACCATAATTGCGTCCAGGAAGGACCACATTGAGTTCATCTCCACCCTGCGGTCCGTGCTCGTTTGCCCACAAGTCGCCGGTCAGGGGGTGGAAGGCGAGGCCCTGTGAGTTACGGTGCCCGTAGCTCCAGATTGCCCCGTGGGCCCCAGCTATGCCCACGAATGGGTTGTCTGCGGGAATACGGCCGTCATCGTGTAGACGGACAACAACCCCATGGTGGTTCGATAGATCTTGGGCTGGATGAGCGTAGAGATTCCCGGTGAAGGGTATGTGAATCCCCAGGATAGTTCTGTGCCCAATCGGAAATTTACGGTCCCCGACGGTGATAAAAAGGTACCCATCTGTATCGAATGCGAGGCGCGATCCGTAAGAACCAGCATCCAGAACGCGAGGCCAGATGAAGCCTAGCAGACATTCGACAAACCGGGTGGCGAGATGACCAGAACGTGCATGTGTTTCGGCCAAGAAAATATCTTCGACATCTATGAGTTCGTCATTCTCTAAGCGCCCGCGCGCAACTGCCGTTGTCGTCTCAGTGCCGTTGCCGATCAGATGAGTATAGCTGAAGTAAAGCCAGTGGTTTGACTCGAAATCTGGGTGAAGGACTATGTCGAGAAGCCCGCCCTGAGACTCTTTTTTATCTGGGCGCGCTTTCCAGAAACTTCTACATGAGTTCGAGCTGTGGGGTGTGCGGGAAGGCGTCGTTGGAGGCCGTCGAGGTATGAGGGTGCGAGCAGATCCCGGACGAAGGACTGAGCGTGGACCGGGCGATTCTGGGTGGCCTATCCGA
>CAUZVZ010000012.1:0-31723 GCA_963583605.1 Gemmatimonadales bacterium UBA6960 | reverse complement strand
GCTAGGTGCCCTGAACCTACCCCTATCCTCCTGAAAACCTTGCCGTCGTTCGACCCGGAAAATAGGGGTAGCGAGAGGTATATCAGATCCCGGTTTCGCATACCCAGATAGCACCATCCGATATCCGATCACCATCAAACACCACTGTTATCACTTCGCCATCCGATACAGGGTAGTACCCCCCACCCAAACCCGGTCTTTTTGGGCACTACTTACTACCTAGCTCGGGGAGCAGTGGCTGTCTGTTCGTTGGCGATAAAGGCGAGAAGCAGGACGACGATTACAAGAAGAACATTTGTCAGCAGGGTTGATCCCAAGAATTCCATGTCTGCCTCCTCTGTAGTGTTTTGAAATTTTTGCAGATAATTTTTCGGAGTCTGGGACTCCTACTCAATTTGAAATTAGAAAATCCCCTGCGCAAAACACTATTGATAGATCAGGCGGTGGGCGTGGTGAAATAAGGGGGGACCCCCGTACTGGGGGGGCTGTACAGCTAGGTGTGGCTGGTGCCACGGAGGGGGGCTAGGGGTCGCGTGTGCACTACACTTCTACGGGACGGCCACCCCCGAACGATGGGGGTGGCTGTCTGCCTATCTCATGCAGGACGGGCTCACTTCCGGAAAATTAAGACGTCACCATCGACGGTTATCGTGAGTTGCGAACCAACTATTGAACCCGAGTCGGTAGAGCCGTCCGAATCCCAGGTAAACGTGATGACTCCATTGACGAAGGTGCAGGTGCAAACTTCCGTATCCGTGACGGTCACCACCGTACCGCCATCCGTCAGCGTACCCGTAAGGATACGGCTACAGGTCATGCTCTGATTGATGGTTATGCTCCCCGCCGTGACCTCCAACCCGGCTTCGCCCCACGGAAGCGACTGCCCGTTGACTGATTGGAGCGTGTAGGTACCGGCGATGTCTTCGGGGCCTATAATGTTGTCACCGCACGCCACTAGACCCAAAACCAATAATGCTAGAAAAACTCTGCGGACCATCCGTGACTTCCTCCTTAATTCGGGCTGCGGACAGGCGGGTGCCTTGTCGCTGATCTCCTTCTCGTATTCGTAGCACTGGATTAGAGCCATACCCTCATTCTGCCTCGCCCCACTCAGGCCCGCAACTCAGGACGCGCAGAACAGTGTTTAGTGGTTCAGCGTCAGTGGCGGTGGAATAGGGGTGCCCCCCGGTACTGGGGTCTCGCCTGTCGGCAAAATGGACCCGCCCGAGCTACCAGAATTTTTCGGGGAACGGCGTTGCAGTGGCGTCGATGTGTGCTAACCTGTACGAGTACCGCCCCGTCGCCGCCAATAGGGGGGGGCATATCAGGTCTGTTTTTACCCCTGAAAAAGAGCCTCTTGGTAGACTTATGGTAGACTCACGGGCCAGTAATCCCCCAAAAGCAAAAGCCCCACAAGCGTATAAGTGCTTGTGAGGCTTCACCTTGCCCGAGTGCCCCGCCAGGGACTCGAACCCCGAACCTACTGATTAAGAGTCAGTTGCTCTAGCCAGTTGAGCTAGCAGGGCGCCTCTTCTGAGGAAGAGCGTTAAAAGCTACCCGGCCCCGAAGGGCGGTCAAGGGTCAGGTGCCGTCAGTAATGACGGGAGTACACACGCTCCGCGGGTAACTTGGGTACATGAGCACTCAGCAAGCCCACTATGGAACAGACTACCGCATCGCCTGGTGGTTCAGCCTCAGCTGGACCGTGTTGCTTGCCATCACGCTGTGGTATGTGGCCTTTCGGAACGGACAGAGCATCGGCGAAGTGTTGGAGGCCGAGCGGACGAACGGTCTCAGGTACCTCGCAGCGGGTTGGGTGTCCTCGTGGGGCATGGTCCCCCTCAGCGGGGGAAGCGTGAGAATCGCCGGCGACCGCATCTACGTGCGGAGATTCCGAGATCGGTTGCTGGGTCGCACCCTCGAGATACCCCTGGACGACATCGTGGAGATCGCTGAGGTCCACCGACCGGCCATACGCTCCTACGTGCTCCGAGTCACCACGACCGACGAACGCCACATCGATATCCAGCACCAGATGCTCAGAGAAAGCGATGCCTCGCGATCGGCGCTCCTCGACTTGCGGCCTGCCGCGAGGAGGCAGTTGTGAAGTCCGCCCCTCCCGACCCTCCTCCCTGCGGATAGCTCTCCCTCAGTACGCCGCGATCCCGGTCACCGCATGCCCCAGAATCAGCCCGTGAATATCGTGCGTGCCCTCGTACGTGTAGACCGATTCCAGATTGGCCATGTGCCGCATCGAGTTGTACTCGACCAGGATTCCGTTGGCCCCTAGAAGCCGCCGGGCCTCGCGGGCGATGTCGCACGCCATGTTGACGTTGGCGCGCTTGGCCAGGGACACCTGCTGGGGCGTCATCGTTCCGGCGTCCTTGAGCCGGCCGAGCTGGATGCACAGAAGCTGGGCCTGCGTGATGTTGGTCAACATGTCCGCCAGCCTTATCTGCTGGATCTGCTTGCCCCCGATGGGACCGTCGAACATCACCCGTTCCTTCGCGTAGCTCCTGGCCTCGTCGAAGCAGGCCATCGCTGCGCCCACCGCACCGAAAGTGATGCCGAAGCGGGCCTGGGTGAGGCACTTCAGCGGGCTCTTCAGATCACCACTCTCGGGCAGAACGGCGCTATCGGGCAGATGGATGTCCTCGAAATGCAACTCGCTCGTGTCCGACGCCAGCAGCGACAGTTTGCCCTTCTGGTCGCGGGCGGAGAAGCCATCCACGTCCGTGGGGACGACGAATCCGCGAATCCCCTTGGTGTCGCCGATCTCCCCGGTCTGGGCCCAGATGATGGCGACGTCCGCCATGGAGCCGTTGGTGATCCACATCTTGGTACCGTTCAGCACCCACCCGTCGCCGGTCTTCTTGGCGGTGGTGATCATGCCCGCCGGATTCGACCCGTAGTCGGGCTCGCTGAGCCCGAAACAGCCGATCTTCTCAGCCGAGGCCAGCTTGGGCAGCCACTCCTGCTTCTGTTCGTCGCTCCCGAAGGCGAAGATCGGGTACATGACCAGGGCCCCCTGCACCGAGACGAAGGAACGAATACCTGAGTCGCCGCGCTCGAGCTCCTGGGCAATGAGCCCGTACGCCATGTTGTTGAGGCCAGCGCAGCCGTACTCCTCCGGGAGATTCGCGCCCAGCATGCCCATTTCACCCAGTTCGGGAATGAGTTCCTTGGGGAAACGCCGCTCGATGTACGCCTGGCCGATGAGGGGCATGACGCGCTCCTCGACCCACTCGCGGATCGTGTCGCGGATCATGCGCTCCTCTTCACTCAGGAGCGAGTCGACGTCGTAGAAATCCGTCCCCTGGAATTTGCCGGCCATGCGTGTGCCCCACTGTGGATTCGAGCGCCCGAAATCGGAAGAGAAACAGAAACCTAGTACATCCCCTACTACGGCCCTACTCCGGAGGGAGCGCCTCCACGGCGGGTCCGCTACACAGGCGCGCAGCTGCATAGAGCAACTCGCGCACCACCCGGGCGCTCACGTAAAAGGCGCCCACAACGGTCCCGATCCACCCGCCGATCACAAGGCTTGAGGGTTGGATGTACAGCCAGATCCACAGCGCCAGCACTACGGCGACGGCCAGGCCGACATACCAGCTCTGAGTAACGGCGCGGGCTTGGGCTTTCGTCACGCAGGCATCGCACCAGAGCAGACGGTCGAGGTCCTGCCGAGGTTTGGTCTGAAGGCAACGCCGGCACGTGCCCTCAAGGGAGTCGATGTCCTTACGAATCACGTCAGCGCCTCTGTCACGAGGCTACCCGATGAACTCCTCGGTGTACCCGAACTCCGTGTGTTCTTGACCCCACTCGACGAGCTCCTCCAACAGCACGGGCCGCCGGGTCCCCTCCACCCGGGCCTTTCCGGCGATGTTCTTCGCCCGTCTCCAGGTGAGATCGTTCAACGAATCCCTGTGGAGAAAAGCACGCGCCACTTCCTTCTTGTCGAGGTCCGTGCGCGTGATGACCCGAACACCGGAGAGCCCTGGATACCGCCGTAGCAGAGTCTCCGTCTCTTCCGTGAAGAGATAGACGTAGGGTCCAACCTTGGCCCAAAGAGAGCCACCTCTGCTCACCTGCCGCAGGGGTTGATCGACCATAATCTCTACGATGTTGCCGCTCACGCGGATGTCTAGCTTGGAGGAACCCGCGTAGTGCGCCCCCACCTCGCTTTCGGAGGGCAAGGCAAGATTGGCCTCGCTGCATCCTAAAGGAAAAAGGATGAGGCCCGTGGCCAGCACGTTCATGATCGGACTGCTGTTCATCGAAACATCCTGTCAATGTATCGCGTCACTACTGCATTATGATCTCGTGACACTGTTCTAATCTGTGTCACTTTCTACCGTGCGTACCACAACAACGTTTCGACCAGAGACTCCACCGCTGAAGCCACCGACCCGAAGTCGGCCACTGAGCTTGGCCGGCCAGCGACGATCCCGAACCAGATCACCTGGCCGTTCCGGACGTTCACGATGGTCGCGGCGATCTCTACGACCGACGCCCCATCCACACCCTCCGCTCCAGCGCCGGACGGCCACCGGAATCAAGGCGATGTCCGATCCGCTCAGCGCTCCCAATCGGCGAAGCTGACCAAACAGGGGATCACCGATCCGCTGCACCTCCGCGCTGAGAAAGATGCCAACCGGCAGTCCTCTCACCGCGCTGTCGACCGCTGGCGCGCGCGCCAGAAGCGCCTCGAGCTCGTCCGGAAAATCCAATCGATCTCCGGGCACAGCCGTCCGGATCTGCACCGGGAACACCATCACCTGCCTGCCACGTAGATCCGGGATGAATCCTTCCGAACTTCCCGCGACCGGGGCGGCAGCGGTACCACCGCGTCCGAACGTCCAAAGTATTGCAAGAAGCGTGCCCTCCGTTCTCAGATCAGTCCTCATCGGGGGCTTCGGCTGGGTCGAGCGCCAGCGCCGCCGAGTTGATGCAGTACCGGAGTCCCGTGGGCGCCGGACCATCGGGGAAGACATGCCCCAGATGACCGTCGCAACTGGCGCACAGGACCTCGACACGTCGCATCCCGAGGGTGTGATCCTCCTCGGTGTGGACCCGTCCGTCTTCAACCACCTCGTAGAAGCTCGGCCAGCCGCTACCTGAGTCGAACTTGGAGTCCGAGCTGAACAAGGCTTCGCCACACCCTGCGCATCGATAGGTTCCGGGATCCTCGGCGTCGCAGTAGGCGCCGGTGAAGGCCCGCTCAGTGCCTTTTTTCCTCAACACCGCGAACTTCTCAGGCGTGAGAAGCTCTCGCCAGCGGGCCTCAGAGATGTTGGATTTGTCGGACACGTTCTTCTCCTCGATTCCACCGACCCGTTGAAATCAAGGATCGCACAACCCACCGCGACGGGCCAGGGAACCGCGGGCTGTTCCAGCCACGACCCCCGCGTACCATCTTGCTCGCACGAAACCGGGGCGGTCTATTAGCTGCCGATTCAGGACCGCGACCCTCCAACAACCTCTACCGGATCCCAACATGAGTGATTCCCCCGTTCGACACGTTTCATGGGAGAGCCTCCCCAAGGAGGAGATGAAGCCAGGCCTGAGCCGGAACTGGGTGAACGGAGAAAAGGGCATGCTCGCCCAGATATACTTCGAAAAGGGAATCGTCGTACCCAAGCACAGCCACGAGAACGAGCAATTCGCTTACGTTCTCGAGGGGGCCCTGCTCTTCCGGATCGGAGACGATCAAACGGAGGAGGTGGTCGTGCGCGCCGGAGAGGTGCTACATATTCCCTCCAACGTTCCCCACAGCGCTGAAGCGCTCGAGGACTCGCTGGATCTGGACGTGTTCGTGCCTCCCAGGCAGGACTGGCTGACGGGTGCGGACGACTACCTGCGGAGCTAGACGGACAATTACCGAGCTACACCGACTTACTGAGCTACAGGACAGGGAGTTAAAAACGAATGGAATTAGGTCTCGAAGGTAAAACAGCGTTGGTCGCGGCCTCGAGCCGCGGTCTCGGCCGGGCGGTCGCCGATGAACTGGCCAGGGAGGGTGCCAACCTTCTCATCTGTGCCCGTACGGTGGCTCCACTCGAAGAGGCCGGCCAGGCGATCCACGATGCGACAGGAGCGGAAGTGGTTGCCGTCCCGGCGGATCTGACCGACCCGGCCGACATCGACCGTCTCATGGAGACGGCGGCGTCCGATTTCAAGAAGATCGATATTCTGATCACCAACACGGGCGGACCGCCGCCGGGACCCTTCGAAAGCCACACCGTCGAAGCATGGAGTACCGCCGTCGAGCAGAATCTCAACAGCGTCTTGAACCTGACCCGGGCCGTGCTTCCGGGAATGAAGAAGAACGGTTGGGGCCGGATCATCAACATCACTTCGGTGGCTGTGAAGCAGCCCATCGACGGACTCATCCTGTCGAACGCAGTACGCGCCGCCGTGACGGGTTTCGCGAAAACACTCGCCAATGAGGTCGCCCCCGACGGAATTACGGTGAACAACGTGATGCCTGGCTTCACGAGGACCGAGCGGCTGGACGGGCTGGCCGCGAACATCTCTGAGACCCAGGGGATCACGGTGGAGGAGGCCTTCGCGCGCTGGGAGGGGCAAAGCCCAATGGGACGCATCGGCGAGCCCAAGGAATTCGCGGCGCTCGTCGCGTTTCTCGCATCCGAGCGTGCCAGCTACATCACCGGAACGTCGATCCCGGTGGATGGGGGATTCATCCAGGCGCTTCTCTAGAGGGCTGTTGAAGAGCCTTCCAGGTCACCCGCGATAAGTCATCTGAGCTCGGCCACGAAGCGCTCAGCGAGAGCGGGGCCGGCACCGGCGTCTTCGTGTTTGAAGAAGACGAAGACGTCCTCCCACTCCTGATCTGAGACGACACGGGCCCAGCGGGCCACGTCGCCGGGCTCGTAGCCCTCTCGCCGCAAGCGCAGGTACCCGTATGGCGCCGTGGCGACCACTTCCGCCGGCTCATCCGTCCCCGCGTCCGCAGTGACCAAGGCCGCCCCCGCGTCGCTGAGCACGGTGTACGTCTCGTCCGCGAACCAGGAGTCGTGCCGGAACTCGAACGCGGCCCGGAGCCCGTCCGGAAAGAGGGACACGAAGTCCTTTAGGCGGTCCACGTCGATCTTCAAGTTGGGCGGCAGCTGGAAGAGAATGGGGCCCAGACGGGCGCTGAGCTCACTCGACACATCCAGGAGATAACCCAACTCGTCCTGCGTGTCCTTGAGCCTCTTGAAATGCGTGATCTTGCGGGACGCCTTGAGCACGAACGAGAAGTCGGCCGGAACCTTGCCCGCCCAATCGGCGAGCGTGGTCCGTTTGGGCATTCGATAGAAGGTGTTGTTGATCTCGACGGCGTTCAGGCGCTCTCCGTAATAGGCGAGCATCCCATCATTGGAGAGATCCTCCGGATAAAACGAGCCTTTCCACTCCTTGTACGAAAAGCCACTCGTGCCGACCCAGCATTTCATCGCCGCCTCCGCGTCGCCGCCTCCGCGATCAGGGGAGTTCAAGATACAGGAGTTTGACGGAGCGGGAACCGGCCCCGAGCTTTGCTTGATGTTGCCCGACACGATGCTGTCCGTCAGCCAGTTGCTGGAGCAAGAAGACGTCCGATTGGCGAACGACAACATCGTCGCCACGGACGACCAGACGCTCGCCCACCAGATCGGCCTCACCGAGATCCCGGCCCCGCCGTTCGGCGAGGAGACCCGAGGGCGGCGTATGGTGGAGCTCCTCAGTGAGGCGGGCTTGACGGATGTCGACCAGGACGCCGTGGGTAACGTTTTCGCGCTCCGTCCCGGCGTGGAGGATCGAGAGCCGCTGGTGCTGTCGGCCCACCTGGACACCGTTTTCCCGGCCGGCACCGACTTGACGGTGCACGACCACGGCGACGTGCTGCGGGCACCGGGCATCTCAGACGATGCACGGGGCCTCGCCGCTCTGGTGGCGGTCGCTCGGGCCCTTTCGCAGGCAAGCATCACGACCCGCCATCCGATTCTGTTCGCGGCCACCGTGGGGGAAGAGGGGAGCGGAGATCTGCGCGGGGTGCGCCACCTGTTCCGCACCGGCGGGTTGGCGGCGGCGGCCGCCGGCTTCATCTCTCTGGACGGAGCGGGACTCAACTACGTGGTGACGACAGGCCTGGGGGCCCGGCGCTTTCGGGTGACCCTCCGGGGCCCAGGGGGACACTCGTGGATCGACCGGGGCGCGCCCAATCCGATTCACGCGATCGGGCGTGCGGTGGGCGCCTTGGCGTCGTGGCCGACCCCGACCGATCCCCCGCTGAGTCTGACCATGGCCCGGTGGGGAGGAGGCACCAGCATCAACGCGATCCCGGCCGAGGCCTGGGCCGAATTGGATTTTCGGAGCGAATCGAGGCGTCATCTCGACGATGGCGAGGAGCGGCTACGGGCGGTGCTGGATCGGTCCGTGGCCGAGGAGAACTCCGGCGTGACCGAGCGGGATCGCCGGCTCACGCTCGAAGTGACGGTGGTGGGCCACCGGCCGACCGGTTCCACGAACCTGGATGCCCCGCTCGTCGAGGCCGCGCTCGCGGCCACGCGAGCGTCGGGCGTCGAGCCACAGGTCATGGCCGCCTCGACCGACGCAAACCTGCCGATGTCGTTGGGGATCCCGGCGATCACTCTCGGAGCCGGCGGTTCGGCGGGAGAAGTCCACACGACGAACGAGTGGTATCGCAACGAACGCGGTCCGGTGGGCATCCAGCGGGCGCTTCAAACCGTGCTGCTGGTGTCCGGGCTAGCCTGACGGGACTCCCTAGCGCTCCCCCTCCACCTCCGAGTGGTCGCCCAAGCTGAGCCGTCCCCGGTACGCTGTGACCCTCGACTCCGCGCCCACGAGAGAGTCGTGGAGGGTGCAGCCGATGATCGTGGAGTCAAAGCCCAGAATCGTGTCGGCCACCGTTGAGTCTTCGACTCGGGCTCCGGCTTCAATGGTCACGTTGGGCCCGATCGCCGAATTGAGCACCACGGCTCCGTCCTCCACGCGAACGGGATCGGTCACCGTTGAACCCTCCAGGGTGGCGGAGTCCGCGATGCCGCTCCGCCCCGCGAGCAGCAAATGCCGATTCGTGTCCAGCAGGGTCTCCGGCTTGCCGCAGTCGTACCAACCCGCGACCGGCGCGACTTGGATCTTCGAGCCGTGGTCGACCATGTATTGGAAGGCGTCGGTGAGATAGAACTCCCCGGACGGTCCGGGGTCGACCTCGAGTACCTGGCGGATTCCCGCGAACAAGAGCCGCCAGTCCTTGATGTAATAGAGGCCGATGTTGGCGAGCTTGGAGATCGGCTCCGAGGGTTTCTCGACGATTCGAACCATGTGGTCCTCGTCGTCGGTGAGGATCACGCCGTACCGCTGGTAGTCCTCGACCTCCTTCGCCCAGATGACTCCCCCCGCGGTCTCGGGAACGGCGTGAACCAGCCCGAGATCCGCATCGAAGAGGGTGTCGACGAAGAGGATGAGCACATCTTCATCCACGAACGGCTCCGCCAGCCGTACAGCGCCGGCGGTCCCATCCTGAATTTCCTGGACAACGTAGTGGGCTGAGATGTCCGGATACGCCTCAGAGACGTAGCTCTCGATGGCCTCTCGCATGTAACCGACCACGAAGACGATTTCGCTCACTCCGAGCTCGGCCAAGTCGTCGAGGATGTAGCTCATGACCGGCCGTCCCGCGACACAAATCAGCGGTTTAGGCGTGACATGAGTGTGAGGGCGAAGACGAGTACCCTTTCCAGCGAGAGGAATAATAGCTTTCATAAAATAGGGCTATGTGTTCAACGAACGAGGACCGTCGAGACATATGGAACACTTGCGACGAGTCCGGGTCAAGAGATCGACCCCCAATCGTTATCCCTTGGAGGGTAACCGTCTGCTTACATCGCGCCTCGCCAGTGCTCTGACGAAGTATCGAGCCGAGACCAACCCCTGGTCTGAGGACCCGCGCTTGATCGGCCGGACCTATGCCATCCCGTTCGAGGAAGTCTGGCGCGCGTGCATGAAGTTCGTTGCGGAACGCGGGCGCTGGAGACTGCTCCAAGCGGATGATCTGGCGGGCTCTATTCGGATCCGGTGTACCAGCTTCGTCTTCCGCCGTGAAGACAATCTCGAAATCCGTGTCGCGCTGGACGAGAACGCATTGACGCGCGTCGACGTGCGGGCCGGTTCCCAGAAGGGTCGCACGGACCTGGGCGTGAACGTCCGCCGCGTCGGGCGATTCTTCACGAAGCTCGATGGGTTGCTCGGCACCGGGCAAGGGAAGATCCTTGATCCGCGGAAAACCGCACGCTTGACCCAGCAGGCCTGAGGCGGGACGGGTTGGTCATTTACGCTCGTCGCGCCTCGATCGCACTGTGTTCATTTCTGTTCGCCTGCCGTGGGGATGCCCCCGCACCACCGACTACTGAGGCGGGCCTACAACCGAGCGCGAGCGCCGAACGAAACATCGAGGACGGCCTCTACGAAAGGAACGTGGTGTTCATGACGGTGGACGCCGACAGCGCCATCGTCGTGCCGTGGTTTTCCCTGACCTCCTCCTCCGCGGAAGGGGTGGAGCGGTTGACGGAGGGCTGGCTCGCGCGAGCGGGACTCTGGGAGTCCTTCTTCCACGATGAGTGGAGTGCCGAACCGACCCGCACACCATCCCGAATCCAACCACGGGGCCCTATGGATCTCGTGGTCGGCTTGGGCGGCGTGTTGGAGCGGATCCTGTTTGCGGAGGGACAGAGGCAACTCGAGGTCGTGATCGATGAGGGGGTGTCGGATTGGAGTGGCAATCGGGGAGAAACGTTCAGGGTACATCAAGGCTCGGTCCTCTTCGGAGACCAGCGGGTTCCAGGACTGGTGCTGGACATGAATCGGGCACGCCTGAGAGAGAGCCTCGAGCCGGGCGCGTGGATGTTCCTTACCGGGCCGCGGCGCTTGGCCATCGTAGTCGAGTCTCCCGGGGGCTCACCCGCCTATAGGGGGGCTGGTGCAGAATGGGAGAAGAGGAATTTCGATGGCCGGAGGTAACAGGTGACGTGGAACTCGGTCAGGTCGTTCGAGGGGGCGCGCAGGGACGTTCCCGGCGAGTGGGGACTCCGATCGCCCAACGGCGAAGTGGAGCTCACGATCGCCAGCACCGGCATGGAACTCTGAGCGGAGGGTGGAGAGGGGCCGATCCTTCCGGTCAATGGTCTTTACCAAGTGACAGGGTCCGTCGTCTTGGCCGGAGACTCACTCGAAGTGCGGGGGCTCGTGCGCCACGTCCAGCGTTGACGAAGGCGCTGGCGCGTCCCGAGGAAGTCGCGGCGTGCTCAGAGAGGTAGTGGCATGTCGGACGAGTTGATCCGAGCCTTGGTTACGATCCTATTCGGCTCCATGGCGGGCGGACTCACCAATTCGGTCGCCATTTGGATGCTCTTTCACCCCTACGAACCCCCCTGCCTCGGGAAGCGGCCCTTCAAGATGCTCCAGGGGGCGATTCCCAAGAACCAAGCGCGCCTGGCGGCGGCGATCGGGCGAACGGTCGGCACCCGCCTGCTTACGCCTGAGGACTTGGGGAGGACCTTCAGCGACGAGTCCGTCCGGCTGGCGTTCAACGAACACCTTTCGGGATTTCTGGACGCAGTTCTGCACACGGAACGCGGATCCTTGCGGAATCTCATCCCGGAGCGGATGCACGACCAGACCGATGAAATCCTCCAAGAGGTCGCCGAATTCGGCCTGGCTCGCCTACATGAGTACCTCGACTCGGATCGCTTCGTCGGAACGCTCACGGAACGCGCCCAAGAGATCGTCCAGTCGATCGCCGATGAGCCGGTGGCCGGGATTCTGACGCCGGCCCGTGAAGGCGCCATATCTGAGGCGGTCGAGGAGTGGCTCACCGGGGCGGTGGAGAGCGACGACTTCGGCGGGGCCATCGACGATTATCTGGGCCGCGCAACTCACAGGCTCCTCGAGCCGACCCGCACGTTCGAGGACGTGCTGCCGCTCGGGCTCGTCGGGGCAGTGGAGAAGGGCATCGCGGCCTACCTCCCCATGGCCATTGGCCGGGTGGGATCGACTCTGGAGGACGACGAAGCGCGAGCGAGATTCAAAACTTTCATTCACGAGCTCCTGCACCGCTTCCTCGGCGACCTCAAGTTCCACCAACGTGTGGTCGCCAAGCTCATCATCACTGAGTCGTCAGTCGACAAAGTCCTCGACACGATCGAAGAAGAGGGTGCCGAGCGACTGGCCGAAGTACTCCGGGACCCGACCATGCAGGACGCGATGGCGAGGGGGATCAACGACGCGATCGTGGATTTTCTGCGGAGGCCTGTGGCGTCCGTATTGGGAGGAGAGGAGGACGAGAGCGTCGTCGACGCTCGTCACACGGTCTCGGCGTGGATCGTCGATATCGCTCAGGATCCGACCTCACGGGAGTTTCTAGTGGAGAAGCTGGAGGTGGCGCTGGAGGGCGTGGGCGCCCGGACCTGGGGCCAAGTGCTCGAAAAATTGCCGCCGGATCGGGTGGCGGAGTGGCTCGTCAGTGGAGCGCGCAGCGAGGCGGCGGAGACGCTGTGCCGCCAGGTGGCCACCCGCCTGGCATCGAGCTTGCCGGATCGACCCATCGGCACGCCGGCGAATTGGCTCCCTGAGGGATCAGCGAGAAAGCTGGAAGAGGCGATGAGCGACCCGGTGTGGGAGTGGCTCCAGACCCAGGTTCCCTCGGCCATCGAGCAAATCGACATCGCGGGCCGCGTCGAGCAGAAGGTCCTCGACTTTCCTCCGGCGAAGATGGAGGAGTTGGTGCGGAGAGTCACCCATAAGGAACTCCGCATTATCGTCCGGCTGGGTTACGTACTGGGCGCCATGATCGGGACAGCCCTCGTGATAATGAATACCATACTGGGCTGAACGTCATCTGGCCTGAACGGCCGCGGCGGGTGTCGGTCCTGATCGTCAATCTGGCCTGATCGGCCGTGGAGGGGCTTCAGTCCTACTCGTCCTTGTCACGGGCCACAGCCGTCTTGAAGTGCTCCCTGGAGCGCCGGCGATCGGAACCCCGCTCCTTCGCCTTGAGAAAATCGAGCCACATGAGGTGCTGCTTGACCCGCCGCGGTCTTCCGGCTCCAAGGCGCGCCTCGATCTCATCTTGGGTCTGCTCGTAACGGCCGGCCCCGAGGAAGATACCGAGGGCGACGGCGCCAAGACCACCGAGGATCTTGAGAAAGAGGATCACCGAAAAACCGTCAGGCCCTTCCCGCCGACTCCAAGAACAGCAAGACCAGCCCGGTTGAGAGAATGATCGCCACGGCGTTGGTGCCCACGGCGACCAGCCCCACGACGCTCCAGAACACGACGTGGATGAAGTTGTAGCCACCCGGAAGAAGATCCATAGCTCTGCCTTAGAGGTCCTTAAATGGAAGATTTTTCGTGAGCGCACGCTCAATATGCACCGCACCCGATAGCTCTACAATGGGTGGTCTATTCATCCTTTTCGTCCTCCACCTTTTTTCGAGCTTGGGAGAGGTGCCCCGGCGCGAGGTCGAGGAGATGGCACACTCTGCGCATCAGAGATTCCTCATGACTAGAAAGCTCGCCGTCCGAATACACGAGTCCCCACATCACCTCGACCAGCACCATCTTCTGGCTGAGCGAGTAGCTCTGCTTTATCAGCTTCGTGAACTGCCACAGATCGACGGCGCTCGCGCGTTCGCTCTCGGCCAGCTCGAGTAGTTGCTCGGCCTCCGTGGCGTCGAGCCCATACTGACGGCGTACAGCCGACAGAAGATGCTGGACCTCGTCGTCCGTGAATTCGTCGTCGGCGTGCGCGATTTCGATGAGTAAGGCGCACGCCGCCAGGCGCACGTCCGGCTCCGCCACCTCCTCCTCGGGCGACTCGGGCTCCATGGTATCACTGAAAAAGGATTTGATCGCATCGAGCATGAACCGCTCCTTGGCTGGACCTGAGAAGTAGGCGAGCCACTGAGAGTGGTGACGCGCCTGAACTCTGGGCCAATCTGCGGGGCAGGCCTCACTGAAGCGAGCGGACTCTCCGTATTCCTGCTTTGAGCCGAACGACCACGCAGGCCAGCGTGATGCGGATGGGAAGGGCCGCCGAGAAAATCGGAGACTCTGCGATCCGGTAGGACACTTCCTGTTTTTCTCCACCGGCGTCGATCGTAACTTGCAGGGTGGAGTCGGCGCCCAACACGCCGTCGGCCCGGAAAGGACGGACCTCAGAATCGAGGGAGAAGGAAAAGGATTCCATCACCAGCGAGTGGCTGAGAAAGACCGTCGTGCGGGCGACCGCGGACCCGGTCTGACCCACGGTGCGCTCGCCCATGCTCAATGTGTAGAAGCTGACACCTAGAGCGAGGGAAAGCGCGCCCTCAGCCAAGCGAGTGAGCTCAGGCTGGAAAGTACTCGCGCCGAACCTGCCATCCAATCAGAGCGAACCAGGCCACGAGAACCAGCGTCGCCACGTGTATTCGTCTCATGATCTATACTACTTCATCAGCGCCAGGATCTATACAAGTTCTTCCAGGCGCGAAACAAAGGCTTGCAACTCGTAATCCGTGGTGACCATCACGGTGATCTCCCGGGGGTACTCTTCATTCCGCATGTGGTCGCGCAGCACCTCGCACATCACGTCCGCTGCCGCCTCCGCGTCGAGGTTTCCGGCTCCCGTGCCGAGCGGCGGCAGCGCCAGCGTCTCGATGCCCATCCTGCAAGCGTAGCTCAGTCCGTTCCGAAGCGCTTTGCGAACACCACCAGCGCTTACTGGCTCTTCATGGGATTGCAGGGCTACGTGAATGATGAACGAGGCGGACAGGTCCCCTGCCGGTGTGATCACCGCACCCCCGACCGGAAGGTCGCCCAACTGCTCGATGCGTTCGGCCATGTCCTTGCCCGCCGCGGCTCCCACTTCCCTCCCGATGGCCGTCAACGGTTCCAGGGTCGAACCGACGGATCTGAGAATGCACTCCACTTCTGCAGTGACCAGAGCCTGCCGGCGCACTTCGATCACATACTGTTTAGTTCTCTCGCCTGCCGATACATCTCCGAAGCCCGCTCCCGATCGTCCTTTCGGTCGAATAGCATCCTGAGCGTATTGTAAGCACGCCAGTTCCGTGGCTGAAGCTGGATGGTCCGTTCCATGGTTGCGAGGGCCTCATCGACGCGACCGAGCCGGTTCAAGGCCTCACCACGGTAGAAATGCGCCGGCACGTGTGACGGGTTCCGCTCGCAAAGCCCCTCGAGTTGTTCCTCCGCCGCGGAGCAAAGGCCCTTTCGGAACGCGCGGATGGCCTCACCAACTCAGGCTTGAACGCTCATGGGATCGAGGAAGAGGGCCTTGTCGATCGCGCGGTCCGCCTCCACAAAACGGCCCAACGCCCCTAACGCGGCCGCAAGGTGGGACAACACCTCGACGGTGTCGGGTTCCAACTCTTTGGCGGCGAGGAACTCATCGATCGCCAACTCGTGTTGGCCGATCTCGTCGTATTGGACGCCACGACTGATATGGGCCATCACCGGGGTCTGCCTGGGCTTGACGATGTCTTGGTAAAGACTGGCGGTCTCCCGGCCCCGTGTCAGCACTGGTGTTCTCGGACAAGTCACCCGGTTCCTCGAACTGATCCTGCTCCGGACTATGTTCGGCCATCAAGCGACTCCATCGACGTGCATTCACCAATCCAATCAAGGTACGGTCCGTAGCCGTTTTCGACACCAAGCGACAAGACCTCAGGGACCTCGTACGGATGAAGCTCCGCGACCCGGGCGATCAGCGCAGCGCTTCTTGCGGCACTAGTTTTCAAGATAAGCAGAACTTCGTCCTCCTCTGTCACTTTTTTCTTCCAGCGGAAGACCGACGTGACGTTCGGTACCACGTTTCCGCAAGCGGCGAGTGACTCTTCAACGACCTGGCGAGCCAGCGCGAGCGCCGACTCCTTTCCCGGCGCCGTCACGAAAACGGTGACCACGTCCGTGCCCGCCATCACATGACCACGCCGGTGCCTGCCATCTCCACGAAGACGGTTTGGTCGAAGTTCGCTTCGTCGTAGAAGGCGTCGATGAGTTCCCGATGCTGGGCCTTCACCACGTTCCGCTTGACCTTTTGAGTGGGTGTGAGCGTTCCGCCGTCGACCGTGAACGGGGCGAGCATGAGGCCGATCTTCTTGGGCCTCTCGTAGTTGGCCAAGCCCTCGAGGCGAGTCGCGACCCTGACCTCCATGTGCTCCTGAACCGGCTTCGACGACAGCAACGCCCTCAGGTCCGAAGCGGGGATCCCGCTCTTGCGCGCCCATGCTTCGAGGTTTGGGAAGCTCGGCACGACTAGGAGAACACAATAGCTCTGGCGATCACCGAGCATGACCGCCTGGTCGATGAAGTCGTCGGCCTTCAATCGGTTCTCGATCGGTTGCGGCGCCACATTCTTGCCTCCCGCCGTAACGATGATGTCCTTGATGCGATCGGTGATCGTGAGAAATCCATCCTCATCGATGGCCCCTACGTCCCCGGTGGAGAACCAGCCCTCCGCGTCGATGGCCTCGGCGGTCGCCTCGGGCAACTCGTAATAGCCCTTCATCACCTGGGGCCCGCGGACCAGGACTTCTCCACCGTCGCCGATGCGGACCTCGGTGCCGGGGATCGGCCTACCGACCGTCCCGATCCTGAGGTGCTCCGGCGTATTGAGGTTCGCTCCGGAGCTCGTCTCAGTGAGCCCGTACCCCTCGAGGATCTGAATCCCCGCTGAAAAGAAGAACCGGTTGATCTCGACAGAGAGAGGGGCCCCGCCGCTGACGAAATATCGAATCCGGCCGCCCATCGCGGATCGGATCTTCCGGAATACCAAAGCGTCGGCGATCGCGTACGTGAACTTGAGGAAGCCGCTCGGTTCCCGCCCCGCCAACTTCTCGTCCGCCCAAGCCCCACCCATCTCGCGAGCCCACTGAACGAGCATCTTCTTGATGCCCCGCGCCTCCATGACCGTGTTGTACACCTTCTCGTAAAGGCGTGGGACTGAGACGGCAATGTTGGGACAGACGATTTTGAGGTCCTCCGCCACCGTATGCATGGAATGGGCGAACGCCTGGGTCACGCCAGTGGAGAAGTGGAAGATGGAGACCATCCGCTGCAGTACGTGAGACAAGGGGAGGAATACGAGCGACGTATCGCCTGAAATGGGCGGTAGCGCCAGCTCTATCGACTTCACGTTGCTGTAGAGGTTGTTGTGGGTCAGCATCACTCCCTTCGGATCGCCGGTGGTACCAGACGTATACAGGATCGTCGCCACGTCCTCCGGCCGGGCCTCGAGGGCCCCGGCCCGAAAGCGCTGATCACCGTCCGCCGCGGCGTGACGCCCATGTTGGAGGAAGTCTCGCCACACCAACACGTCCTCCAGCGGCGGATCGGGAGGATCGAACACGACCACCCTGAAGTCGCGCCCGATCTGATGGCACGCCTCCATTGCCTTCTCAGCCTGCTCGGAGTCCGACACGAAGACCATCTTCGCCTGGGAGTTTTCCAGAATGTATGCGACCTGGGGAGCCGTCAGCGTACTGTAGATCGGCACGTCGAGGACCCCGCTGCACAGACAGGCAAAATCGGTAATCGCCCACTCCAGGCGATTCTCCGACAGAATCGCCACTTTGTCTCCACGGGTCAGTCCCAACTCCTGGAGGCCTGCCGCCGCCGCGCGCACGAGCTGGTAGACCTGGTCGAAAGCAACGTCCTCTAGGGCGGCGCCCTCGTCTGGAAAATACCGGTAGGCCAGGGTGCTTCCATGCTTCTCGACAGCCGCAAGAAAAAGCTCCGCCGGAGTTCCTGCGGGTATATCGGCTGGATTGGAAGCGTCGCCGTTCATGCCATCAAACGCCCTCGACAGCCGTCTCGAATTCGAGATCCGGTCGAAGGGAGTGGAGCACGCTGCAGTACTTCTCGGTGGAAAGCTTGATGGCCCGGTCCACCTTCGGGCGGTCCTCGGGCGAGGGGCCGTCCAGTACGAACGTGAGGCGCACTCGCGTGAAGTACTTCGGCGGATCTGGGGCCCGCTCGGCCTCTACACGGGTCTCGAGCGAGTTCAGCGTAACCCGTCCCTTCTCAAGGACCACCAGGAGGTCGATGCTCATGCATCCCATGAGACCCAGAAGCAGCGAGTCCGTCGACGACGGGCCCGCCTTCGAAGCGCTGTCGATCGTGACCGTGGGTCCGGATCCGACCTGGCCGGAAAACACCCGACCCTCTCCGGTCCAGCGGAGGAACCCTTCCTTAGAAGAGCTCATCCCTTAGAAGTGCTCATCCGGCCCTGAGTCGAGGCCCCCAGATCGCTCCGCCTGCCCCGCCTCTCCGGTCAGACCGGCAAGCGTCTCGCGGGCATGCGAGACGTGTTCCGAGGCCTCCTGTCCCGCCGGAGCGTTTTCCAGGAATGCGCGCAAATGGGGAATCGCCTCAGATTCACGGCTGCTCCGGACGAGCAGGAACGCCAACCCATAGTGGGCACCCGCCGCTTGTGGGTCCTTTTGGAGAACGTGCCGATACGTCTTTTCGGCCTCGTCCGTCATCCCGATTCGCGTGTAGGCGATCGCGATTTGCTGGAGCACCACGACATCACCGGGCGACGCTTTGAGCGCGAGGCGAAAAGACGTGAGGGCTTCGTGGACCTTGTCCTCAGCGATGAGCGCAAGGCCTTCGTCGTAGTATGCGACTCGTCCGTCGGCCTGACCGGAGGCGCCGAAAACCTTGTTCCACCACGCCATGGAGAGGAAGCTCAGCCACGAGTAAATAGTGCGGCGAAACGGGACATTTTTCGGTCCCGAAACACATGTATCGATCGTGCCGAAGTTAGAGGGGTCCGAAATTCGGCGCAACGACGCCCTTGGGCTCCAGGAGCTCGTTAGCGAACCGCCCGCGTAACCACCAAGGCGGACCCCTCGGAGGCGAGCACCTCCAGCCCCTCGGATGTCAGCGCTCTCTCCCACTCCTCCACCTCACCCCACACCGCGATCCGCCCGGCGGTCGCCACCACGCGAGACAGTTCCCCGGCCATGGATGGGCCACCGACCGTGGACGCGCCGCCAGCCTCGGACGCCGGTCCTGCCGTGGCAGCTTCACCGACCGTGTAGGATCCGCCGCCCGCAAGGAGCCCAATTCCACGCAAGCTCCCGCTGCTGAACGGGAGTGCGGCTCCCGCTGTCATACGGCTCACGCCCTCCCCCTCCTCCCATCCACGAAGACCCGCAGCGATTCCAATGAACTCGACGCCCGGAACCAACCCGGCGAGTTCGGCTGCGTGCCCCGCCATGTCGCCGATCAGGGCCACATTGCCCGACCCTTCGGTGAGGCCCAGGAGGGCGGCGACCTCCATCGCCGGCGGAGAGGCGGGGGGCTCGATGGGGGGAGCGCCGTCGCCGGTGCTTCGGGGCGGGGGCCGCAGATCGCCGAAGCCTTTCTCAATCGGGAAGCGGTCACGACAGTTCGGGCACCCTAGCGAGCCCTCGATCACCCTGCGGCTCTCCAGGCGGTCGGCCAGAAGGATCAGTCCGAATCCCGGCCCACAGCGGGGACAGATCAGCCGGTCCGTAAGCAGGAGATGCAAGTGGGTCACTCACTCTGAAGGAGGCCTGCTAATTACTAAAGACGCCTACTGTGAGAGAGGATTGTGGTCGGTCATGCAGAGGCGCAGAAACTCGTCGCGCGTCATCTGGTCATCGAGAAACGACCCCCGCATGGCCGACGTGATCGTCTTCGAGTTTTGTTTCTGCACGCCCCGCATCATCATGCACAGGTGGTAGGCCTCCACCACCACGCCCACGCCCTCTGGCTCGACCCGCTCCCAGACCGCTTGGGCGATCTGCTCCGTCATGCGCTCCTGCACCTGAAGACGCCGGGCGTAGACCTCGACCAGGCGAGCGGTTTTGGACAGACCCACGATCTTGCCGTTCGGGATGTAAGCGACGTGCACCTTCCCGAAAAAGGGAAGCATGTGGTGCTCGCACAGCGAGTACATCTCGATGTCCTTCACCAGAATCATGTTCTGGTGGCCTTCCTCGAACAGGGCGCCATCGATGACGTCTTCGGACTTCATGCCGTAGCCCTGCGTGAGGAACGCCAGGGACTTCGCCACCCGCTCGGGTGTCCGCTTGAGCCCTTCGCGGTCGGGGTCGTCGCCGATCCGCCGGATCATCTCGGCGACGAGCTCCTCGAACGCGGCACCTGAGAGATCGCTACTCACCGGAGTACTCCACATAATGGCGGGGCGTCTCCCAGAGCGTGAGCTTCGCGAGCTTCACACCGTCGGGCAGGCGGTCAGCGAGCCGGTCCCAGATCGCGACGACGATGTTTTCGGCGGAGGCGATGATCCCTTCCATCCACGGCACGTCGAGGTTCACGTTCTTGTGGTCCATATCATCCACAACGCGGGAGTCCAGGACCGACTTCAAATCCTTGAAGTCCATCACAAAGCCCGTGTCCCGGTCCAGCTCGCCCTCGACCGCCACGTACAGCACGTAGTCGTGTCCGTGCCAATTGGGATTGGCGCACGCCCCGAACACTTCGGAGTTGCGCTCGTCGCTCCACTCGGGATTGAACACGCGGTGCGCCGTGCTGAAGTGGACCTCTCTGGTGATGCTCACCTGGGGCATGGGCTACTCGGTTCAAGGGGTTGGGCATGGGCTACTAAACTACATCGGAGTTGCCCATTCCCTCAACGGAGGACATCCTGAGACACATTACGAAATGACAGGGTCCAGGAGAATCGATGACATGGTTGCGCGCGGGTGTGGGCGGGATGAGCCTGACACTCATTCTTACCACCTCCGGTGGGGCACAAGTGACCCCTTTTTCAGATCGGGTCTTCAATGAACAGGTTCTCCGACCCGCGGGGCAGCCCGTCATTCCGATCTACGAGGGGTACTATCCGAACCCCGACGGCACCTACGAAATCTGCTTCGGATATTTCAACCTCAACACCGACGAGGACGTCGACATTCCCCTCGGTCCGAACAATGTGATCGAGCCGGCGGAGTTCGACGGAATGCAGCCGACCCATTTCGATCGCGTACCTGCGGCGATGTACCGGCGGCGTTTCTGCGTCTTTACCGTGAACGTGCCCGCGGACTTCGGGCAACGAGAGGTTCTGTGGACCCTCAATACCACGGGGGAGGCGATTACGACGCCGGGCAAGGTGCTGCTGAGCTACGTTCTCGATGAACCCGACTCCGGTGGCAGAGGCATCATCGCGCCCGTGCTCAGCTTCGAAGAGGGCGGACCTGAGTTCAAAGGCCGCACTGGATTCACGGGAGCGAGGCTCACGGTGGCGGTCGGAGACCCCCTCACTCTGTCGGTCTTGGTCGACCACCCCGATGACCGGAGTTGGGTCGCGTGGACGCTACATCAGGGCCCCGGCGAGGTCGAAATCCGCGAGCCCGAGATATCGGTGCCAAGAGCGGAGGGCGTCGCGACGACGACCGCCAGGTTCAGTGAGCCTGGAGAGTACTTGATGCGCGTGCAAGCGATCGACAGCCCGACGAGTTCATTCGAGTTCCACTGTTGTTGGACGAACGGATACATACCCGTTACGGTTGTGCAATAAGCCGAACCCAGAAGGAGCAAGATCATGAGAGGAGCCCGTTCACTCCGATCCCGCGGATCACTCCGATGCCCACACTCCCTCCGTTTCCGCAGAGGCCTCGGCTTCGTCGTGGCGATGTGGGCGATCTCGATGGCACTCCCCGCGGCGTCCGCCGGAGCTCAGGAGGTCACGTTCACCAGGGACGTGGCGCCCATCCTCTACGAAAATTGTGTCGAATGCCACCGGACTGGTTCGTTCGCGCCGATGTCCTTGCTCAACTATGAGAGCGCACGCCGGTACGCAACGCGGATAAAGTTCAGGGTGGAGACGCGCCAGATGCCGCCTTGGCATGTGGATCGGACCGTGGGCATTCAGGACTACGAAAACGACGCCTCTCTAACCGATGCCGAGATCGAAACCATCGTCCAGTGGGTAGACGGGGGCGCGCTCAGGGGCGACGACAGGGACATGCCCCAGCCGCCGGATCTCCCAGAGGGCGGCGCTTGGCAACTCGAAGAGCAGTTGGATCGTCCGCCGGACATGATCGTCAGCTCCTCCGAGTACGATGTGATCGCCAACGGTCAGGACCAGTGGTGGGGACCGAGCGTCGAGTTCGCTGCGTTGGACGAGCCGCGATGGATTCAGAGCTACGAGTTCAAGCCGGCCTATCCAATGGGACTCAAAGTCGTCCATCACGGTCACGCCAGCCTCCGGTTCGCGGATCAGACGGTCGCGATCGCGCACTACGGAGTCGGCAAGCGTTATGAGACGTTCCCGGAGGGTGTCGGGATGCTCGTGCCGGCCGGACAGGCTCAGGTAGTTTGGAACCTTCACTACTTCCCGGGCGGAGAACAGGTCGAGAGTGACGTGGTCGACGTCGGGCTCTGGTTCTACCCGAAGGGTGAGGAGCCCGGGATCGAAACCCGTGGAGAGGTCCTCATGAGGGTGGACCGGACCAACGGTATGCCCCGGGGCGGCGACATTCTCATCCCGCCATATGGAAAGCAGGTGTTGCAGGGCGTGCATATGCTCCGACGGCCGACCCTGATCAATAGCTACCGGCCCCACATGCACATGCGTGGCAAAGAGATGTCGATGGAGGCCATCTACCCGGACGGCCGCAGAGAGATGCTCGGCAAGGTCTCCGATTATCGGCACATCTGGCAGCTTTCGTATCAGTACGCAGAGGACGCCAGGCCCCTGCTTCCCGCCGGCACCGTGCTCTTGTTCACGTCCGTTTTCGACAACAGCGCGGAAAACCCCCTCAATCCCGATCCCAACCAATGGGTGGTCTTCGGTCGGCGAGGCGTCGACGAGATGTCCCACATGTGGGTCGGCCTCACCGACTTGGACCAAGAGGTCTACGAACGGATGATGGTGGAAAGGCAGGAGCGCGAGCGGCGGATCGCGGGCCGGGATGACGGCGGTTAAGACGACGGCGGTACAAGCTGTGGGGGCGCAGCTTCACGCCACCCTCGCGCGGTTCGCCTCCGCATTTGCCTTCACCGCGATTTTCGCAGCCGGCGACGTTTCGGCTCAAGCGCCCGGGCAAGCTCGCCAAGCCACCTATTCGGCAGACCAGGCGGATGCGGGAGCCGTGGTCTATCAGCAGCAGTGCGCGGCATGCCACCTTCCGAATCTCGCTGGCGCGTTCGAATCTCCGGAGCTCGCTGGACCCAACTTCCGCAACACCTGGGGAGCACGCTCCGTATCCGATCTCCTAGAGTTGATACGGGAGACCATGCCCGTGCAAGCTCCCGGTTCGCTGGACGACGACCAATATGTCGCTCTGGCGGCGTTCATGCTTCGCCAAAACGGCGTAGCTCCCACCCAAGCCCGACTGAGCCTCTCCTCCTCGGGTCGTGTGATCGGCGGGACCGGCTCTGTGGGCGCAGCCGCAGCCGGTGGCGTCGAGCCCCCTGTCCGTCCTCCGGTCCCCGGCCGGGTGGGCACCGGGCCGACCCCGGGGACGCGGAACTCCATTCCCGAGGTGGCCGTCATCACTGAGACGGCCACGGGCGTCACAAGAACCTATCGAGCCGCCCGGGGCTTCACGCCCGCCTCCGACGCGGACCTCGTGAATCCCCCCGACGGAGACTGGCTCCACTGGCGCGGCACACCGGGAGCGCTGGGCTACAGCCCGCTCGCTCAGATCACCACCGAGAACGTCCATCGCCTGAGTCTGGCCTGGGTGTGGGGCATGGAACCCGGCACGAGCCAGCCGTCCGTCCTGGTTCGGGACGGCGTGATGTTCCTTCCGAACCAAGCCAACGTCATCCAGGCGCTGGACGCCGCCGACGGGACGCTCCTGTGGGAGTATCGCCGGACGTTTCCCGAGGAATTCGGGCTCGGCCGGGGGCACCTGAGGAGCCTCGCCCTGTGGGAGGATATGATCTACGTGGCGACGTTGGACGCCAGCCTGGTGGCGCTCGACGCGCGCACAGGAGTCGTCCGGTGGGAGACCGTGATCGAGGACCCCGAGCTCGGCTACGGCAACAGCTCCGGTCCGATCGTGGCCGACGGGAGGGTCATCAACGGGATCAGCGGCTGTACACGGCTCAACGAGCAGAGCTGCTTCATCACGGCTCACGACGCCCGCACGGGCCGCGAGCTCTGGCGGACCCATACCGTGGCACGTCCCGGTGAGCCGGGCGGCGATACCTGGGGCGACCTTAGCTTCGCACAGCGCGGTGGAGCGGACGTGTGGATCCCCGGAAGTTACGACCCGGATCTGGGGCTGGTCTATTTCGGCACCGCCCAGGCCAAGCCGTGGGTGGCCGCGAGCCGAGGACTCTCCACCTCCGACTCGACCCTGTACGCCAACTCCACGTTGGCCCTGGACGTGGAGGACGGCCACATCGTGTGGTACCGGCAGCACGTCCCGGGCGAGACACTCGACATGGACGAAGCCTTCGAGCAGGTCCTGGTCGATGTGGACGGACAGCCGCTGCACCTCTCGATTGGAAAGAGCGGAATCCTCTGGAAGTTGGACAGGCGCGACGGGTCCTTCCTGGGGCTCACCGAGACCGTATACCAAAACGTGTTCTCAGTGGTGGATCGTGAGACCGGCGCCGTTCAGTATCGGGAAGACATCCAGGAAGCGAGGATCGGAGATTGGATGTCGGTGTGCCCGTCCACTGCGGGCGGCCACAACTGGCCCTCCACCGCGTACCATCCGGGGGCAGGCGTGCTCATCGCTCCGTTGAGTCAGAGTTGTATGGAGATGTCGGGCCGAGAGGTGATCCTGGATCCGGGTCTCGGGGGCTCCGGAGGCGATCGCATGTGGTTCCCGATGCCCGGCACGGAAGAACGCTTCGGAAAACTTGCCGCGTACGACGTACGAACACTCGAGGAGGTCTGGAGCGTCGAGCAGGACGCCCCGCTCCTCACGGGCGTACTCACGACCGGCGGCGGTGTGGCCTTCGTCGGGGACTACGACCGGTGGGTCAGAGCCTACGATGTCGAGACCGGCGAGAACCTTTGGGAGAGCCGGTTGGGGAGCACGGTCATGGGCTTTCCGGTCACGTTCGAGATCGACGGCGTCCAGTACTTCGGCATCCCGACGGGCAGGGGCGGCGGCAGTCCCTGGAGGATCGGAAATTTTCTGGCACCCGACATGATGAGCCCGGGCGGGCATAACGCGCTCTACATCTTCAAGCTGTCCGAGCCTTGACCGACGATAACGACCACCACCACGACAACGAGGTCCGCGTTCCGAGTCTCTTCGTGCCGGCCTTGGCAACGGTCTTGGTTCTGGCTGTCGGCACGGTCTTGGCTCTATGGACCCTATTCGCCCCCGACCCCGCCACCCAGGCCGCCGGCGACTACGTCGCGGTTTCTGACTGGGCCCAGCTCCGCGGCGGACGGACGTGGGGAGCCGTCACGGGTGTCTACCCGGACCGCGACGGAAGACACATGTGGGTGCTGGACCGCTGCGGCGCCAACAGTTGCATCGATTCGGAGCTGGATCCCGTCTTCAAGTTCGATCTCAACGGAAACCTCGTGGCGAACTTCGGAGGCGGACTGTTCGCGTGGCCACACGGTTTCTTCGTGGATCACGAAGGCAACGTCTGGGTCGCCGACGGACCGACGGGGGCTCGCGCGGAGGAGGGGGCGGCGGTTGGCAAGGGACAACAGGTCTTCAAGCTCAGCCCGGAGGGTGAAGTCCTCATGACCCTCGGGATCGCGGGCGTGTGGGGCCCACAACTCGATCGCTTCAATGGCCCCTCTGAGGTCGTCGTCGCGCCCACCGGAGAGATCTACGTCCTCGACGGCCACGGCGAAGGTGGTAACAACCGCGTGATGAAGTTCTCGAGTGACGGCCGACTCCTTCTCAGCTGGGGCACATCCGGCCCGGGACCCGCAGCCGGAGAGTTCTCCGACGCGCACGCCATCGCCATGGATTCCCAGCGGCGCATCATCATCGGAGACCGGCGCAACATCCGCATCCAGGTCTTCGATGAGGACGGAACCTTCCTCGAGCAGTGGACACACTTCGGCCCGCCCAGCAGCATCTATATAGATGAAGACGACGTTATGTACGTGACCGACACGCAGACCGGCGCGCTACCCGCTTGGTACAGCGAGCGGCGAGGAGAGGATTGGGTCCGCGGCATCCGCGTGGGCGACGCGAGGACCGGGCGAATGACCGCGTTCATCGAGAGCAACGCCGAGTTCGTCGCGGCCGATCGGGAGGGTAACGTTTACGGTGCGGAGGTTCCGGGTGAAACGCTCCTGAAGTACCAGAAGATCAGGTAAGCGGGCGCGCCTCCGAATCGAAGCAACGGCTCTCCACGGGAGCCGCCCTAGTGACCGCCCGATGTCAGGCCACTGAGAAAAGCCTCCTGCGGCAGCCGGAGCGCGACCAGCGAGCCCGGAAGGTTGGGCCCCGAAATCGCCATGACAACGTACTGCCGGCCCTCGTGCAAGAACGTCATGGGCGCGGTGTCAGTGGTAGCGGGAAGCTCGACGGTTCCCACTCGCTCCCCCGTGCGCTTGTCCACGGCATGGACGCGGGGCTCCCCACCACGCCCCTCTCCATACATGAGCAGACTCTGTGTGACCAGGGCCGTCGCGTGGGACGGCTGCCCCGTGTTCGGCAGATCGACCCCCTGCAAGCTGGGATGGTTTCTGATCCGCTCCGGGGTGTCCCCGTTGGGAATCCACCAGAGGTGCTCCCCCGTGTTCATATCGATCGCGGTGATGCGCCCGTATGGCGGTTTGAACATCGGAAGGCCCTCAGGTCCACTGAAACCTCCCGGGACCGGAGAGTGGTGCCAGTTCACCACGTTGATGCCGGACTGTCCGGTCATGACGGCATCCCGGTCGATGCCCGGAACGAGCACGAACGCGGCGCACGACTTCACGGACGCCACGTACATGATCCCTGTCTCAGGGTCCATGGCCCCACCGCCCGGAATGTTCGCACCTCCGCCCGCCGCGGGGCAGAAGACCGCGCCCTTCTTGCCCTCTGCGTTTCCGGAGTGAAGAGGAGGGTTCCACATGGGACCGAGGCGCCACTCGCTGGCGATCTCGAGTGCGAGCGAACGGAGCGCCGGCGTGAAGTCGATGAGATCGTCCTCCGTCAGTCCCTGCATCTCGAACGCGGCCGGTCGGGTAGGGTAGGGCTGCGTCGGGGACGTCTGCTCGGTGGGCACGTCGGACTGTGGAACAGCCCGCTCCTCAATCGGCCAAATGGGCTCACCTGTCACGCGGTTGAAGGCATAGGTGAACGCTTGCTTCGAGTTCTGCACCAGCGCCGGGATCTGTTCCCCGTCCACCGTGAGATCCACGAGCGCGGGCGGTAGCGGAAAGTCGCGGTCCCACACGTCGTGATGCACGCCCTGGAAGTGCCAGAGGCGCTCACCCGTCCGTATGTCGAGCGCGATGATGCTGTTGCCGAACAGGTTGTCCCCGGGCCGGAACCCGCCGAAGTAGTCGTTCGTGGGCGCGTCGGTCGTGACGTAGACGATCCCCCGCTCCGCGTCGGCGGACATGGGCGCCCACGCGTTGACGTTGCCGCTCCACTGCCAGGCGTCACTCTCCCAGGTCTCATGGCCGAACTCGCCGGGCTGGGGGATCACGTTGAACTTCCAGAGGTGTTCCCCCGTGCGCGCGTCGTACGCCAGGATGTCGCCCGGTACGTTCTCCTGCCGGGTGTCGAGCCGCCCCGTGAGGTTCGAGTTTCCGACCACCACCACCCCGTTCGCGACCATTGGGGGGGACGTGTTCGTGATGTAGCCGATCGTGTCCGGGATCCCGTAGTCGGGGTCGTACGGGTGCCCTAGGGCCTCGAGAAGATCGACCGTTCCCGTCTCGTCGAAGCCGTCGAGCGGCACGGGCGCGCCGAATCCTTCCAGCGGCAGGCCCGTCTCAGCGTCCAACGCGTGCAGGAAGAAGGCGGGCGTCACCAAGTAGATCACGCCCTGTCCGTCGATCTCGTAGTACGTCACTCCCTTCCCGTGGCTCTTTCGCGAAGAGCGCTCCCAGCGGGCCGTGTGTGGCTCCCGGAACAGCCAGAGCACTTCTCCGGTGGCTGGGTCGAGGGCCGATACCGTACGACTCTGCCCGGCAACGGTGAAGAGCCTACCATCCGCATAGATCGGAGTCGAGCGCAGAATGTAGTCGGGCGACGGCCCGAAGTTATCGCCGTGCCAGAGCCAGGCCTGTTCGAGGTCGCCAAAGTTGTCTGCGTCGATCTGGTCCAGGGGCGAGTAGCGTGTACTCCAGGAATCGGCGCCCCAATAATGCCACTCGCCGAAGGGAGTGCCGCGGTCCTGGGCTTGGACTGGAAGCGCGAACGCAACGCAAGAGAACAGGGCGATCGCACCGTTGAGAAGGTATTTTAGTCGGAGTAATGCGTCGGTCATAACCGACAACATGCGCTTCGGGTGGGTAGGGCCACAAGGACATGGTAACCGACCTTGGCAAGGACGCCGCGACCCCGGTAAAGACGCCCCGCCCCCGTTTGCCGGGAAGCGCCCCGGTAGTTAATTCCCATCTTGCGGTGAGCTGAGAGCCCATCGCTGTGTCCCCGGCCTCCGGCGTCGCTCTCTTTCGACGACGCGGCGCGTCGGCGTCAACCCTGGTCCAGGAGCCCCGCAGCCATGAGCGCAGTCGAGCGAGTCAAAGTCGCGAACTTGAGCGTCGCGAAACCCTTATACGACCTGGTGCGATCGGAAGTCGCACCCGGCACGGGTCTCGATCCCGACGAGGTTTGGACTTCCTTCGGAAACATCGTCACTGCACTCAGCCCGGAAAACCGCCATCTCCTAGACATGCGCGCCAATTACGAGAAGGGGCTTGATGCTTGGCACCGGGAACGGGCCAGCCAACCGCTCGACCAGAACGAATACAAAAGCTTTCTCCAGGAGACAGGCTACGTGCTCCCGGAGAAGGGCTCGCTCAAGATCGCCACTGAAAATGTGGATCCGGAGATCTCGTCGATCGCGGGACCGCAGCTCGTGGTGCCGGTGGACAACGCGCGGTACGCCCTGAACGCGGCCAACGCGCGCTGGGGCAGCCTCTACGACGCCGTCTACGGCACCGACGTCATCGGCGAGGAGGGCGGGTTGGAACGAGGGACCGCCTACAACCCGGTGAGGGGAGCCCGCGTTGTCGAGTGGACCGAGCGCTTTCTCGACGATGTCGTTCCCTTGAGCGAAGGTCTCTACTCGGAGGTCACCGACTTCATTGTCGAGCATCACGACGGTCGGAACCGCCTCGTGTGTGTGCTGACCGGCGACCGGCGGACGGCGCCGGCCGACCCACCCCATTTCGCCGGCTTCCAGCTCCGGAACGGGCGGCTCAGCAGCGTTCTCCTCCGCAACCACGGCCTCCACATCGACATCCGGATCGATCGGGATCACCCGGTCGGCGAGGCGCATCCTGCCGGTGTCTGCGACGTCGTGATGGAGAGCGCGGTCACGACCATCCAAGACTGCGAGGATTCCGTCTCGGCGGTCGATGCGGACGACAAAGTCCTCGTTTATCGCAACTGGCTGGGGATCATGAAGGGGACCCTCACGGCCACCCTCAAGAAGGATGGCCAGGCGCTGACGCGTGCGCTCAATGAGGATCGAACGTATCAAGACGCGAGCGGTAAGGCGCTCAAACTGCCGGGGCGCAGCCTCCTCCTCGTGCGCAACGTCGGGATTCACATGTACACCGACGCCGTCACCACTGCGGCTGGCGAGCCGATCCCGGAGGGGTTCCTGGACGCCCTGATTACGTCGTGGGGCGCCCTCCACGACCTCAACGGCGACGGCCCCGTACAGAACAGCCGCGCGGGCAGCGTCTATATAGTGAAGCCGAAAATGCACGGTCCCGAAGAGGTCGCCGCCACCGTGGAGCTGTTCGGCAGGATCGAGCAAGCTCTGGGAATGCCGAAGCGGACTCTGAAGATCGGTATCATGGACGAAGAGCGCCGGACGACCGTCAACCTGAAGCAGTGCATACGCGCCGCGGTGGATCGGCTGATCTTCATCAACACGGGGTTTCTCGACCGCACCGGGGACGAGATCCACACGAGCATGGCCGCCGGGGCCATGATGCCCAAGCCTGAGATCAAGAGCTGCCCCTGGATGCTCGCGTACGAGGACTGGAACGTGGACGTGGGCATCGAGTGCGGCCTGCCCGGTGTTGCACAGATCGGAAAAGGCATGTGGGCCGCACCGGACATCATGCGTGCGATGGTGGAAGCGAAAATCGGCCACCCCCTTGCCGGTGCCAACACCGCCTGGGTGCCCTCGCCTACCGCGGCCACGTTGCACGCCACGCACTACCATCGCGTCAACGTCCGGGACGTTCAGTCCGATCTGGCCAGCCGGGCGCGCGCCGACTTGGACGCCATCCTGACGCCCCCTCTGCTCGGGGATCGCCGATTGACCGATGAGGAGATCCAGAACGAGTTGGAGAACAACGCGCAGGGCATCCTCGGCTACGTCGTCCGGTGGGTCGGCCAAGGGATCGGCTGCTCCAAAGTCCCGGACATCAACGACGTTGCATTGATGGAGGACCGCGCGACGCTGCGCATCTCGAGCCAGCACATCGCGAACTGGCTCCATCACGGCCTCGTCAGCGCGGACCAGGTGACGAGCACGTTCGAATCCATGGCGGCCGTGGTCGATGGGCAGAACGAAGGCGACCCGAAATACCGGCCCATGTCCACTGATCTTTCATCCAGCGCCGAGTTCCAGGCCGCTCTGGAGTTGGTGTTCAATGGCCGTGAGGAGACCAACGGCTACACTGAGACCGTCCTGCATGCGCGCCGCCGCGAGGTGAAGGCCCGGCTGGCGGAGGAGGCCCAAGCTGCTACGGAGGACCAGGCCCCCCCGAAGACGAAAGCCACGCAGGAGACCCTGGCCTCCTAGGAGGCCAAAGCGCCGTAGCAATCTGTCGTGTCTAAACTGCGCAGGTCATGTCCTGCGCACAGCACAAAGGGGACTTAATCATGCCGTGTCCGTCGGGGCACTTGGATACCGCAACGGTACTGCCGTCGTCCGTGGTGATCGAATCGTGGACGAGGTCCTGCCTACACTGCCCACACGTCATGTTCACGCTCATCCCGCATTTGTCGCAGGTGTATGCCGCCATGGGAAACTCCCTTGTAGTTGATCGAGGTTTGACTACCGCACCGGCACTCTAGGGTATTTCACGGTCACCGCAAGAAGACGCACACACGTCTTTGTATACCGGATGATTCGCAGTCCGAAATAATGGTGTTTGGGCTCCCGCGCTGAACCGCGGGCGGGGCGGGAACGTGACCGAACGCATCGGGTGCTCCTTATCACGCAAAACGCCTATGAAGAGATCGTAAAAAGAAAGGCTTGCACCATCGACGAGGTGTTCGTATATCACCTTGGTCACCAGCAGCTTACTAGGGCGCGTGCTTGGCGCTCGTCTGGTAGTACATCAGGGGCTCGCGAAGTCACGTGACAGTGCGTACATTGCGCATCCCTCTAATTTGAAGGTAGACTTGGAGGAACATGTGTCTCCAGGGAATTACCCTGGTGCCGTCAGATATTTACAGGTGTAGTTCATCCGTTTGAGGGAGAGGACCATCATGGAATTGCAGAAACGGTCTTGGATCGGAGCCGCCACTCTAGCGTTCGTCGCGGTTTTCGCTTTCCAGAGCACAGCACAAGCCCAGGCTAGCTTCGCGTCGTCGTCGAA
>CAUZVZ010000011.1:0-33608 GCA_963583605.1 Gemmatimonadales bacterium UBA6960 | reverse complement strand
GAAGCGGTCAGCGGTGATTCTAAACTTGAGCCCAAGCCGCTCCCAGGGCTCCCAACTGGATTCGTGAACCGTGCACCGGTCTCCCCTCTCAGGTTGTCCCGACTTGGCGAAGGCCTTGAAGGAATACTCGCCCACGATAGTCTCAGCCGCGCCCTGGAGAAGTGCCTCATCCAACGCATTGGCGAAGGGCCAGCACCAACGCCGGTGGAAAGGTGACCTGGACTCCGCAGAAAGACCAAGATGATAAAAATACGTACGCTTCACCGCGTCGTAGCGGGGATGGAAATCGGGCGAGGTGATCTCTACGCTCTTGATCCAGATGTCGTCAGGCAGTACAGCGGACAAGGCCTTCTCTAGTTTTTCGGGCTGCCACGTGTCTGGAAGGGAGGCGACGGCCACTTGGCCGGTCGCATGAACGCCGCTATCGGTTCGTCCCGATCCGATCACCGGGCGACGGGTACTCGTGAGCTGCTCCAGGGCCGCCTCCAACTCCCCTTGAACGGTGCGCTCCTCGCGCTGTATTTGCCAGCCGTGGAAGGCGGATCCATCATATTGCAGAATCAGCTTGAGGCGATTGTCCTTCACGGCGTTCACGCCCGGAAGGTAGGTGGGGCGCAAGCGTTGTCAAGCCGCGGTAAAAAGGATGAATTCGCACCCATCCAAGAGCGCCGTCGGCTGTGCCCGAGGACGCTGAATCGTCACCCGAACCCCGTGTTGAATGAGTCAAGATTCCGCTTCTTCACTGACGCCTTTCGACCTCCAGGCCGTCATCCGAAAGGCCGCCGGGGGCGGGAATCTCACCGCGTTCGAGGCCGAATTCGCGTTCGACGTCTTCATGGAGGGTGAGGCCTCTCCGGTGCAAATGGCCGCCCTTCTGACCGCGCTCAGCGTGAAAGGACTTGCGCCCGGCGAGGTTGCTGGCGGTGTGAGGGCGCTTCGAAAAGTCATGATCCCGATCGCCTCGGCGGCGTCCGACGCGTTGATCGATACTTGCGGGACGGGTGGTGGCACCGTGACTACGTTCAATATCTCGACGGCTGCCGCTCTCGTCGCTCGTGGTGCGGGCGCACGGATCGCGAAGCACGGGAACCGCTCGTTCACGTCCCGAAGCGGGAGCGCCGACGTCCTCGAGGCGTTGCAGGTCCGCATCGAGCTGAATCCGGAGGAGATGGCTCGGGTCCTCGAGGAGGCGGGTCTGGTATTCATGTTCGCGCCCTTGCTCCATCCTGCGATGCGCCACGTGGGGCCGGTCCGCCGGGAGCTGGGTTTCCCGACGATCATGAACGTTCTCGGTCCGCTGACCAACCCCGCCGGGGTGCGCCGGCAATTGGTCGGCGTCGCCGACCCCGCGTTGGTTCCTCTCGTCGTCGAGGCGCTCAAGGAGCTCGGTCACATTCGGGCGCTCGTCGTGCACGGCGAGGCGGGGCTGGACGAGCTGAGTCCGATGGGACCGACCGCGGTCGCCGAACTCGATGATGGCGCCATAACCCACCGGACCGTCAGCCCGGAGGACTTCGGATTGGAGTCCTGCTCGGCGGAGGAATTGGCCGGAGGGGAGCCCGAAGACAATGCGGCAATAATCTTGCGCGTACTCGGGGGTAAGGACCGGGGAGGCGCCGGAACAGCCGTCGTCATGAACGCCGGAGCGGCGATCTACGTCGCGGGCATTTCAGAGACCCTCGAAGAGGGTGTCGCAGCAGCAACGGCCGCTATCGACGACGGGAGTGCGCTGGAAGCGCTCGAGGGCCTGCGGAAGGCTACGCACACTTAACCGTAGCTACGACTATGGCGTCGTCGCTCCGCCTAGGGCCTGGGACTGTGGCATCCCGGGTACCCGTGCGGCAGCACGGGTGGCGACCCCCTAATACTTCCGGATGACCCCCACGACCACCCCCTGAATCTGCACGTTGTGCGCATCCTCGAGGATCGGTGCCATAGTGGGATTCGCCGGCTGAAGCCGGATCCGGCCGTCTGGTTCCCGGTACATCTTCTTCACGGTCGCCGAATCACCGCCGACGAGCGCGACGACCATCTGGCCATCCGAAGCGGTCTCCTGGGAGCTCACCACAATGTAGTCGCCGTCCCGGATCTGCTCGTCGATCATCGACTCACCTTCGACCCGCAACACGAAGTTATCACTTCCGGACTTTACCATATCCGGCGGCACGGCGAGCGTCTCCTGTTGCTCGATCGCTTCGATGGGTAGGCCGGCGGCCACCGCGCCGAGAAGCGGCAGTTCAGCTACGTTTGTGCCGAAGGCCTCGCCCACCAATTCGATGGAGCGACTCTCGTTGTAGGCCTTCCGGATATAGCCCTTGCGTTCCAGATTGCTCAGGTGCTCGTGCACGGTAGCCAGGGAAGAGTACCCGAACGCTTCGGCGATCTCTTCGAAGCTCGGGGCGTACCCATTTCTTTCGATAAAGCTCTCAACATGGTCGAGGATCTCTTTCTGTCGCTTCGTCAGGGGCATATCGATGACCTCTGTCTGATGGAAACCCGAATAAGACCCGAACAAAAATTACCCGGAGGTTGCCCGAAGTGCAAGGCCGTAGGCCGCTTCAGGCTTGCTGGACGGATACAGTGGGTCGATCGGGTCTCCGGATGAGACCGCCCGGGGACATCCTCCAACAGATCGTCGAGACCAAGCGGGGCGAAGTCGAGGCCTTGAGGACGGGCCTCCCGGAACTCCGGGATCGCGCTGAGGACGCTCCGCCGGCGAGAGATTTCGTCGGTTCACTCGCGGGAGGGGATGAGGTGTCGGTCATCGCTGAGATCAAGCGGCGCTCGCCGGGTGCCGGCCCGATCCGCACGGATCTCGATCCGCTTCTTCTTGGACCGACGTATGAGTCGGGGGGGGCCGCTGCACTCAGCGTTCTCACGGATGAAGAGTATTTCGGCGGTTCGCTCAGGGATCTGGCCGGAGTGCGCGGTCTCGTGACGATTCCTGTGCTTCGCAAGGACTTCGTCGTCGACGAGTCGCAGGTGTACGAGGCGAGAGCAGCGGGGGCGGATGCGATCCTGCTCATCGTGCGCATCCTCGACGATGAGAGGCTCCGTGCGTTGAGGATGTTGGCCGAAGAGCTCGGGATGTCCGTGCTCGTCGAGGCCCACGACGGCGCCGAAGTGGACCGTGGTGTGGCCTCGGGGGCCAGTCTCCTCGGCATCAACAATCGAAACCTTCGGACGTTCGAGACGCGGATTGATGTAACCCTGTCATTGGCGGCTCGAGTCCCTCCCAGCGTGATTCTGGTGTCCGAAAGCGGGATTCACACCGCCGCCGATGTCCGCAGCGTGGGAGAGATGGGTGTGGACGCCGTGCTCATAGGCGAGTCTCTCCTTCGGCAGGAAGACCCCGGAGCTGGCGTGACCGCTTTGGCGGGGCAGGGGAGCGCATCGCGGTGAATCTCGGCGCTCTCGATGGCTCGCGAGCCTAGGACACGGCACTAGATGAGCGACGTGGAAATAAAGATCTGCGGCATCACCAACCCGGAGGATGCCGTTGCCGCCAGAGAGCTCGGCGCCGATTACCTGGGCATGATTCTGTCCCAGGGGTTCTCGCGAAGTATTCTGCCCGATGAGGCAGTCGACATCGGGCTTGCGGCGGAAGCGCCCCTGGTGGCGGTCCTCGTGGACGAATCGTTGGGCGAGGCCGAGCGTATCGCGGGGTCGAGCGGGGCGTCGGTGATCCAGTTGCACGGTGAGGAGGACGGTGATTACGCAGAGGAGTTGCGCCGGCGGGGAAAGTGGGCCATTTGGAAGGCTGTTCGGGTCCGAGACCCGGAAGATGTGACAAGGGCCGTGGAGGCCTTTGGGGCCCGTGTCGACGGCCTGCTCCTCGACGGGTGGCATCCCGATCGGCCCGGCGGTAGCGGAGAATCGTTCTCCTGGGAGGGTGTGGGCGCGTTGAGGGATCGCATTCCGCACGATTTGAAGGTGATCGCCGCGGGAGGCCTCACGCCACGGAATGTGGCCGATGCGATCCAGGCTCTTTGGCCCAATATCGTCGACGTGAGCTCGGGCGTGGAGTTCCAAGTTCGCCGCAAGGACCCGGAGCTGATCCGCGCATTCGTCCGTAACGCCCGCGGGGAGAAATGACCATGGAAGCTGAAGTGGAGCGCTTCGGCCCGTACGGGGGCCGGTACGTACCCGAAACGCTCATCTCGGCTTTGGACGAACTGGCTGCCGCCTACGAAGAGTCGAAGGCCGATTCCGCCTTCCGCGAAGACCTCGACTTACTACTTCGCGACTACGTGGGCCGTCCTTCTCCTCTTTACCGTGCCTCCCGATTGGAGGCGTCGGTGGCCGGCGCGCCGATTTTTCTGAAGCGCGAGGACCTCAACCACACCGGCGCACACAAGATCAACAACACGATCGGGCAAGCCCTGCTCGCCCGCCGCATGGGAAAGCGCCGAATCATCGCGGAGACCGGGGCGGGCCAACACGGCGTCGCTACGGCCACCGCATGCGCGCTTTTCGATCTCGAGTGCATCGTTTACATGGGCGAAGTCGACGTGGAGCGACAAGCGTTGAACGTCTACCGGATGGAACTCCTCGGCGCGGAGGTCAGGCCGGTCGGATCAGGGACGCGCACGCTCAAGGATGCGACCAACGAAGCCATCCGTGATTGGGTCACCAACGTTGAGACCACGCACTACATCATCGGCTCAGTCGTTGGGCCATCACCGTTCCCGCGTATCGTTCGTGACTTTCAAGCTGTGATCGGCCATGAGGCCCGCGAGCAAATGCTCGCTCGCACCGGCGCGCTACCCGCGGCAGTGGTGGCGTGCGTCGGCGGCGGTTCGAATGCCATGGGCATTTTCCACGCGTTCCGGGGGGACGACGGGGTGGACTTCATCGGCGTCGAGGCCGCCGGTGAGGGCATCGATTCCGGGAGACACTCCGCTACGCTCGCGGCAGGACGGCCCGGGGTGCTTCATGGGGCTATGAGTTACCTCCTGCAGGATAGAGACGGTCAAGTATCACCGGCGCATTCGATCTCCGCTGGCCTCGATTATCCGGGCGTCGGCCCTGAACACTCCCACCTCAAAGACACTGGACGCGCCCAGTACGTATCCGTCACAGACAAGAAAGCTCTTGCGGCCTTTCACCAGTTGTCCGATCTAGAAGGAATCATACCGGCACTGGAGAGCGCGCACGCCATTGCGCATGTCCTGCGGATTGCTCCGGAATACCGGGAGCGAGGACCACTTTTGGTGTGCTTGAGTGGTAGGGGCGACAAGGACGTCAATCATGTTGCTCGCGTTGAAGAAGGAGACGGTTAACATTAGATAGTTGTGCATACCCCCCAAGTAGTTGTGCATGCGACTCAGGGCGAGGGACCATTGACCGACAACCCCCTGGAAATCTCCGACGCGACCTCGGACGGGCCCGAAGACTGGGCGGAGGGCGACGATCTTCCCGTCGTCGAGGCCCGAGGGCTTTTCGTCGTGCTCGCCAAGGCCCTGCGGGCCTTTCAGATCTACGACGATAGCAACCCGGTTCGGAAGCGTTTCGTCACCAGCTTGCGCGAGGCGTTCGAGCAGCTTTGGCTGGAGGTGGAGGGCCTCAACCTGTTGGTTGAGGAGCACCGGATCGTGTTGGTCTGGGAACAAGTCTACGAGAACTCTTCCCGCTCGGATTCCCTCGCTTTCCTGCTGTACAAGGACCACGGATGCGCAGAAGTATGGCATCCGCGTCAGCGACTACCTCATCTGAACGACTCCCTCATCTGAATCTGAGCTCAATGCCGAGTATCTCTGAGAGGTTCGGAGAGCGCCGGGGCGAGGGGCGGGCCACCCTTGTCCCCTATGTGACCTCCGGCTTTCCGTCCCGTTCCGCGACCGTAGACGTGCTGGCAGGCCTGGCGGAAGCGGGTGGCGACGTGCTGGAGCTGGGGATCCCGTTCAGTGACCCGCTAGCGGATGGGCCAACGATCCAGGAGTCCACTTTCCGGGCGCTCGAGGGAGGGATGTCGGTTGAGGGGACCCTGGAGGTGCTCGCGGAGTTCAGGCGGGGATCGGACACCCCGATTGTGCTCTTCAGCTATTTGAATCCGCTCCTTCGTTACGGTCTCGAGGCGTTTTTGGCGCGCGCCGAAGAGGCAGGAGCGCAGGGGTTGCTTCTCACCGATGTGCCCACCGGCGCCGACCAGCAGATCGAGGAAGCCATCCTCGCTTCCGCGCTGGACTTGATCCGCTTGATCGCTCCCACGACCCAACCGGATCGTGCTGCCGCGATCGCGAAGAACGGTCAGGGATTCCTCTATTACATCTCCAGGACGGGAGTGACGGGGGCCCGTGAGGCCCTGGCGGAAGATTTGGAGGAAGAGGTGAGGGCTCTCCGGGAAGTCGTCGAGCTTCCGGTGGCCGTGGGTTTCGGGATTTCCACGCCTGAGCAGGCGGCGCTGGTCAGCGGCGTTGCCGACGGCGTGATCGTCGGCAGCGCGCTGATCCGTGCCCTGGATGAGGGCGGCCCGGAGGGCGCGTGTACCTTCCTCGCCTCTTTGCGGTCCGCCATGGATGAAGTTTCGAGCGGAGCCGAAGTCTCCTAGGCCTTACGCTCCTTGAGCCGATCCAGAAGCGAGGGATCGGGTTCGACGAACAGCGTTTTTGCCCGGTCCAACTGTACGCTGCCCGGTGGGGCTTTTCTGGGTTTTCGCACGTACTTCCTCCTCGTCCAGTCGACCGGAACGCTCCCCGAGGATCGAGCCTTCGAGTGTAGGGCGGCGAGGATGGCCGCCTGTTCTAGATCTCGAGCCGGCGGCGTCTCTCCTCCGTCCCACCGGAGCACCACGTGAGCGCCCGCCGAATGTCTGGCATGAAGCCAGATATCGTTGGGTGCGGAGTGCTTGAAGGTCAGTTGATCGTTGTGTTTTGACCCGCGTCCAACCCGTACTTCCAATCCCCCTGATGTCCAATAGCGCCGGTAGGGAAGGGACGGTCCGGAGGCGTCCGGCGTTCCTCTCCCGCCGCCTTCCGACTCGGGAAGCGCCTCCCGGATCTCATCCGCTGCGGCCTCCCCATCTCGAACCCGTTCCAGGAGATCGCTCAGTTCGGCGACGCGGGCCTCCGCTTCTCCGATCAAGGCCGGCAAACTCGCCCGGGCCCGCTCGGACCTCCCAGCACGGTCGTAGAAGTGCTCGGCGTTCTCGTGGGGGGAGAGCGTGGGATCGAGAACGATTGTCTCCAGGGTGCCTTCGAAGCCCGGAAGGGTCACCTCGGCGGCTCCCTTGTTCACGAGGTACAGGTGCGAGAGAAGCATGTCTCCTTGCCTGCGTAGCGACTGTGGGTCCGGCGTGGCTCCGAATTCTCGCTCAAGCTTGCCGTGCTTCTTGCGCACGGCCCTGAGGGCGTTCTCCAAGGCCTTCGTCCATCGGGAGGGCGTCAGGACTGCACCGGCTCCGTCGGCTCGCCGTACGCCCTGGAGGGCTTCGAGGAGAGACTTCGATGTCTGGTGACGATATACGGGCAGCTCCACCGGGTAGGGCTGGTCTCCCCACTCGCAGTCGAGAGTGAAGGCCGCCTGGGGAGACCGGCCCTCGTCGCCCGGGGGGGAGCCACCGCCGCCCGCGCCGAGGCCGATCTCCCTGAGGCGCCGCCAGAGTTGATAGCCGGTCTCCAGGGCGGCGTCTCCGCTCTCCGGCGCGGCCTCCTCGCCCGGTCCGTGTGCGCCGCCCAAGAGTGCCGGGGCGTTGATGGGAGACGTGAACGCGACTTCTTGAAGCAGCGCGCGTCGTCTCTCTTTCAGCGTCTCCTCAGGTTCGAGGATCTCGAGCCAGTCCTGAAGGGCCAAGGGAGCATCTACCCCGCGCCTGTCGGACACCGGCTTTGCGTAGGGGCCTCCAATCCTCGGCGCTCGAGCTCCCGAGCGAGGCACCAGCACATGCCGGACCGTCCATTCGTCCCCCTCGACCACCGTAGCGTTGCTCCGGCCGGGTACGAACTCGACGACAACACGAACCGCGCCTCCCCTCCCACGAATCCGCGTGAAAACGAAAACGAGAACCCTTTCGTCCCGTATGTGGTCCACAGCCGCCAGTACACAAGGGAACGTGCGGCTGCCTTCCGGAGGTTCGGACCCTCCGAGAACCTCCACGCTGAGACGGGAGGGCGCGACATCCACCAAGACGGTCGCGTCGCGAAAGTAGACGTGGAGGGCCCCCGCGCCGTGATCGAGAAAGATTCCCTGGAGCCGCGCCCCCGACAGGGCGTCGTTCAGTTCGGCGGCTATGGCGGCGGTCAGAATCGGATCCCATCGCATCATCAAGGAAAGATAGCGTAGAACAGGGGGCGCCTGGCCGTTTGGTGGGGCCTCGGCTAGGTTTTGGCGCTATCAATCCGCTGATGCAAGACTGAGCAATGCCCCGACGTATAGCCTTCCAGTGATCCAGGGCACACCAATTCCTGCCGGAAGGCGGGTATGAGCGAACTCCACCCCTGGGTCGCCGCGGCTGCTACGGGCGTGCTTCCTGATTGGGCCGTCGCCCGCAAGAAACGAAGGGCCCATATGGGGCGGGTGGCGGAGCTGCTTCGGGAGTGGGGCGAAGTCAGGGGTGACGACCCGCTGGACGTCGAGCGTTGGACTGCCGCGGGTTATCTTCATGACGCTTTGCGTGATGCGGATCCGTACGAACTCCGTGGGGCGCTCTCGACCCCCCTGGATGAACTGCCGGACGAGGTGATCCACGGTCCGGCGGCGGCGGATCGGCTTCGCCTAGCCGGCGTCACGGACGAGCCGCTACTTACTGCAATCGCGTTCCACTCACTGGGAAGTCCAGACTTCGATGACATCGGAAAAGCGCTCTATGTGGCGGACTTCCTCGAGCCTGGGCGTAAGATTCAGCCCAAGTGGAGGGCTCGGCTGCGCAGTGAAATGCCCGGAGGCCTCGATGCGGTGGCCAGAGCCGTGGTGGGTAAGCGGATTCAGTTCCTGGTGAAGAAAGGGCGTCCCGTGCCGCTGGAGACGCTGGGACTGTGGAACGTGCTGGTGAAGGGGAGGTCATGGGCGAGCGCCTCCGCAGTCTGATCGTCCTCAGCGTCGTACTGGCCACGGGCATTTTCATCGGATCGGCCGTCTCGCAGTGGAAGCCATTACCCCAGCAGGAGCGTCCAGCGCCGTCGCCGCCGCTGAACTCCACCGCCGAGGGGTTGGGCCGAGTGCGGGTGGAAGTCCTCAACGCAGGGGGGACGGAGGGTATGGCCCGCCTCGCTACCGACCACCTACGAGACCGCGGTTTCGACGTCGTGTTCTTCGGTAATGCGGACACCTTCGGACAGGATTCCACGATCGTACTGGACCGCTCCGCGAGGCCACGAGCGGCGGCTGCGGTCGGACAAGCGCTCGGCACGAACCTGGTGGAGAGCCGACCCGATGCGAACCTTTACCTTGATGCAACCGTAATGCTGGGTAGTGATTGGACACCCGACATGGGCAGCGACGCGGACGAGGGAGAGCAATCTCCTTGGTGGGACGTCCGCAGGTTTCTACGGTAACCGATTATGGCAAAGAAAAATCGGCGACGGCGACATAAACATGGCGTGAGTGCGAGCGCGAGCGACAGTGAAGTGAATACGAGCGACAGCGGGGTGGGTGCGAGCGACCGGGGAGGCGGTCCCGAAGTAGGGAAGCGGGTGAAGGCGAAGCCTCAGCGCGCTGCCAAGGCGCCGGACGGCGCGGTCATGGAGTGGGCGAAATCGCTTCTGGTGGCCGCGGTGCTTTTCGTCGTCATTCGCACTTTTATTCTGCAGACCTTCGTGATCACGTCGGGGTCCATGGAGAACGCGCTTCTGGTCGGTGATTTCCTCATCGCGAATCGGGCTGCCGTGGGCGTACGGATTCCGGGTACACAGACTCGTATCCGTGGGTACTCGTCGGTCCGACGCGGCGACGTCCTGGTTTTCGATCCACCGCACGAGCCCGATCTCAAGCTCGTCAAGCGCCTCATCGGCGTTGCGGGAGATACCGTCTCCATGAAGGACGGCGTGCTTACGCTCAACGGGCAGGTCCAGAGCGAGCCGTACGTCAAACATGTGGATCCCGCTGGGGATGACCCGCACGCCTGGATGGCGTGGCAGTCGGAGCATCTGGTCGATACGGTGTCGGAGACGGATTACCGGCCGACGCGGGACAACTGGGGTCCGCTCGTGATTCCGGAGGACCGGTACTTCATGTTGGGGGACAACCGGGACACGAGCCTCGATTCCCGGTACTGGGGACTGCTCGAGGGCTGGCGGCTCGAGGGGCGCGCCTCGTTTATCTACTTCTCCTACAACAGGGGCTCATTCAGGCCCTTTCCATGGCTTCGGGAGGTCCGGCTCGGTCGGGTCTTCTCCCGCATTCGCTGAGGGCCGCCGGCCTTCCCCGGCGGCTTCAAGCTTTCGCCGGCCTTCCTCTGTATCCGGTACGCGACGAGGCTCCATCCTAGTCGCCCGAAGCTGGCCGCACGCCGCATCGATGTCCCGTCCGCGTGGAACCCGAACGGCCACAGATACACCTCGGGCATCGAGTACCGAGCGAAACTCTTCGATGCGTTCTCCCCGGCTCGCCGTCCAATTCTGGAAGGGGATGGGATTGTAGGGGATCAGGTTTACGAAAGCGTCGACGGAGGAGGCGAGATCCGCCAGCTCGGGAGCCAAGTGCGGGGCGTCGTTGACACCCCGTATCATGGTGTATTCGAACGTTATTCTTCGTCCGCCGGCCCGGCCGAACGTCGCGAGGGCGGCCATGAGTTCTCTGAGGGAGTGTCTCTTCTCCAGTGGAATCAGTGTGCTCCGCAGCTCAGACTCCGGCGCGTGCAGGGAAACGGCCAGGCGAAACTGCTCTTCGCGTTCAGCTAACTCGAGGATGCCTGGAACGACGCCGACCGTCGACACGGTGATCCGCCGTGCTCCAACGCCATAACCTTGGTTGAGAATGGTCAGGGAGGGGTGAAGCGCCTTTCGGTTGCTGAGCGGTTCCCCCATTCCCATATACACGATGTTAGAAATCCGTCCGTAGCCATTATCGAGGGCCCACCTCCGGGACGCACGGTATTGGGACACGATTTCGCCTGACGTGAGTTGGCGTTGGAAGCCGGCCCAGCCGGTCGCGCAGAACGTGCATCCCATCGCACAGCCGGCTTGAGACGAGATGCAAAGGGTCAGGCGGTCGGTCGTGGGGATCAAGACGGATTCCACGAGTTCTCCATCCGCGAGTTTCCAGAGGTGTTTGACGGTCCCGTCCGAGGAGCGGGATACGGTATCGGCAATGGGTTCCACGAGGGAGAATTTGGCGTCGAGTGCACCCCGCTCAGCCACCGGGAGATTGGTCATCCCGGCGATGTCGGGGACGCACTCTTCGAAGACCCACTTCTTGACCTGCTCTACTCGGTATGAGGGTTGCCCGCGGGTCTCGAAATGCTTGGCCAAGACCGACCCGACTTCCTCAGGTGGAAGGCTGAGGAGATCGGTTTTCGTGTCGGGCATGGGGGGCGTCCTTCGGGCCGGAGCCGCCCGATGGGTTCGGAGTCACCGTGCGGCGATGACGAGAAAGATAACGGCATACAGAGTGGTGCGGGTGATGGGTCGGTTCGACCCATCACCGTTGGTACGACGATTTCTTGTATCGCCCAGATGCCCAGGTTAAACTTGAAGCGTTCTCATTGTGCTTCTTCGACAGCCTTTCTAGTGTGGACAACTACACTAGAGGAGGGCCGGGTACTGTATCTGTTTTCGAACAATCAGTGAAGGCTTGGGTTCTTGGTTGGGGGCCGGCCGCTCTCTGGGCGGCGGTCCTCTTTTTATTGAGCGAACTGGAGCGGCTGGGACTTAGCGCGCCGACCGGTGTCGACAAGTTGGCCCATGGGGGTCTGTATTTGATTATGGGCTTGTCTCTCGCGTGGGGAAAAAGGAGGACCGGAGCCGGTATTCCGGGACTCCTGTTGTTACTCATGGGTGTAGCGTACGGGGCGTTGGATGAATGGCATCAAAACTTCGTTCCGGGCCGATACTCGACCGTGGGTGACTGGGTGGCGGACAGCGCGGGCGTGATGCTCGGCTTGGTGTTGTTCTCACGATTCTCCTCTCGGTCTAGTGACGCTTGGAGCTCGCCGAACGGACGCGGTATGCCGAGCGAAGGCGCTACAACAACGGGTTCGGCCGTGAAGGCCGTTGAGGAAGTACAGCGGGTCGCGCACAGGGCGCTTGTGCGCGTTCAGACGAGGAGGAGAGATGCAGGATCAACCGCACAACCGCTCTGTGCCCACGGACGAGAATGACATGACCTTACAAGTTGAAGGGTTGCGGCCCGCTGTACTTCCTCAACGGCCTTCTAACATGAACCGCATCGAAATCGAACGGACCGCACTTCGCTCGCGCATGCTGGGAGGCATTCGCGCCAATGACGAGGGGGCTGAGGTCGAGTTGGCGGGCTGGGTTCACCGCCGCAGGGATCTGGGCGGGTTGATCTTCCTCGACCTTCGAGACCGAAGCGGGCTGGTCCAGGTGTCCCTTGGGCCTGATTGGACCGATGCGACCTCGCTCGACCTCGCGCATCAGCTTGGGGCCGAGGACGTGGTGGCCCTAGTTGGATCCGTGGCGGTTCGGCCGACTGAGAACCGGAATCCAGGGATTCCGACGGGAGAGGTCGAGATCCGCGCGACGGCTCTGCGTCGCCTCACCCATGCCGACACGCCGGCCATCCCTGTATACCGGGGACCTGAGGACGAGCTGCCGTCTGAGGAACTCCGGCTGAAGCATCGTGTTCTGGATCTCCGCCGCACGGAGCTTCAGGAAAACCTCCAACTCCGGCACCGGCTGATTCTCGCGTGCAGAAATTACTTGGACGGGCTCGGGTTCATCGAAGTCGAGACTCCCATTCTGACCAAGCCGACTCCTGAGGGCGCACGCGACTATCTGGTGCCGAGCCGTTTACACCACGGAGAATTCTACGCGCTTCCGCAGAGTCCGCAGATCTATAAGCAACTCTGCATGGCGGCGGGCTTCGATCGCTATTTCCAGATTGCGCGGTGCTTCCGGGACGAGGATTTGAGGGCCGACCGACAGCCGGAGTTCACACAGATCGATGTCGAGGCATCCTTCGTGGATTCCGACGACATCCTCGGGTGGATGGAGGGGCTCATGGTCGCTCTCGCGGCTGAGGCTCCGCGAATTCAAGCTACGGCGCCTTTCATCCGGATGACGCACGCCGAGGCGCTGGAGTGGTATGGGACCGACCGACCCGATCTCCGCTACGGGTTGAAAATCCAGAATTGGACGACCGCACTGGCACGGCTCGACGCACCGGTGTTCTCCGCCGCGGTCGGCGAGGGGGGGCGGGTGCGTGGACTCCTGCTTGAGGGTGGGGCTGGGCTTTCTCGAAAACAGATCGAGGCGATCGAGGGCGTCGCTAAGGAAACGGGTGCGCCCGGGCTTCTGTGGGCGAAGCGCACGGAGGACCGAGGATCGGGCTCACTTGCGCGCTTCATGGACGAAGAGGCGTATCAAGAGTTGGGAGCCAACCCGGGCGACCTCGTGCTGGTCGCGGCCGGAAGCGATGGAGTGACGTCGCCGGCCCTCTCTGCGGCGAGGTTGGCTGCGATCGAGGCGCTGGACATTCCCCAGGACCAGGAACACGCCTGGCTCTGGGTCGTGGACTTCCCCGTCTTCGAGGACGGACTGGACGGCGCGGTAAGCGCGAACCACCATCCGTTCGTGATGCCCCACCCGGAAGACGAGGAGCGACTCGAGAAGGAGCCGATGAGCGTCCGTGGGCTGGCCTACGACTTGGTTTTCAATGGTGTTGAGCTCGGCTCGGGCAGCATCCGTAATCACGATCCGGATTTACAACGCCGCATCCTTCGCTTGCTCGGGTTGGATGACGCCGAGATCGAGCGGAAGTTCGGGTTTCTATTGAGTGCCCTCTCTTCGGGTGCGCCGCCCCATGGCGGCGTAGCCTTGGGTGTGGATCGACTGGTCGCGCTCTTTGTCGGCGCCGGTAGTCTGAGAGAGGTCATCGCGTTTCCCAAGACGACCGCCGCTCGCGCCCTTTTCGAGGGGGCGCCCACGCCGCTTGACGCCGACGGTCTTGCCGAACTGGGTCTGTCTCTGAAGCCGGCGGCCTCCGAGGGGGGATCTGGTGAGAACGGAGTCGTCCACTTGAGCGGGGCGGAAACATGACGTCGGAGGGCGTGAAGTCGGGTCGGAGCGGGGCGGTAGAACACCGCCTCGACGCCGAAGGGGTCGATCCGCTGCTCTTTACGGGTGCGCACGACGTCAACCTTCGGGAAGTCACGGGTCTGTATGACATTCGGCTGGTGCTTCGAGGGGACCATGTCATCTTGTCCGGAGAGCTGTCGGCGGTGGAGAAGGCTGCCCCGTTGGTCCAGCATCTGATCGAGCTGTCCCGCTTGCGGGTGTCGTTCGACCGGAACGACATCGCGCGCTTTGCGGAGGGCCTGGCCTCGAACGGCCCAGAGGGCGTCGTGTCCCCCGACGCGGACGCCCGGGTCGCGCTGCCGGGGTCCCGGAAGGCGATCCACCCCAAATCGGAGGGACAGCGCCAGTACGTCAAGTCGATCAGGGAAAACGACGTCGTCATCGGCATCGGGCCCGCCGGGACCGGTAAGACGTATCTCGCGGTTGCCCTCGCGGTGGATGCTCTCTACAAGAAGCGCGTGCGGCGCATTGTCCTGGCCCGGCCGGCCGTCGAGGCGGGCGAGAGCTTGGGGTTCCTCCCGGGAGACATGCAGGAGAAGGTCGATCCCTACCTGAGGCCTCTGTACGATGCCCTGGAGGACATGATGCCCCACGATCGAGTGCGAAAGGCGCTCGAGGATTTGACCATCGAGATCGCGCCGCTCGCCTATATGCGCGGCCGAACCCTCTCTGATGCCTTCGTGATCCTGGATGAGGCCCAGAACTCCACAACGGCACAGATGAAGATGTTCCTGACGCGTCTTGGATTGAACTCCCAGGTGGTGATCACGGGAGACAAGACACAGATCGACCTTCCGTGCAAGGAAGATTCGGGCCTGCTCCAGGTCGAGGCCATTTTGCGCGGCGTCGAGGGCATCGAATTCATTTATCTGGACGACACGGACGTCATACGGCATCGTCTTGTAAAGGACATCATTCGCGCGTACGCCCGTTCGGATTCGGAGGTGGGTTCGTGAGCCGGGACGGCCTGTCCACATACAGTGTTGCCAGTGAAGCGGGGGGGGACCACGTCCGTCCACCCTGGCCGGACGGAATTTTATACCATGGATCGCGGCTGCTGCTTGTGGTCGCGTTGGCCCTGGCGATCACCGCGCTCTTCCCCCCGATGGGGGGCTCCACGCTCGGCCGATTCGAAGAGGGTATGGTGCTCGCGGACCCGGTGATCGCCCAGGTGCCCTTCACCATTCCCAAGTCGACCGCGGAGCTACAGCGGGAGCGTGCGGATGCCGCAGCAGGCGTTCCACCCACGTTCAACTACAGGCCGGAGGCCGGAGACACCATGGCTGTCCGGCTCGGTAGGTTGTTCGCCGGACTCGACTCGGTTGCTTCCGGGGTCGACTCAGTTGCTTCCGGGGTCGACTCAGTTGCTTCCGGGGTCGACTCAGTTGCTTCCGGGGTCGGTTCGGAGATCCTCCGAGCGCATCTGCTCGAAGCCGAAGTCTCCATCGTGGTCAGTCCGGGGCAGGCGCTTCTCCTCATGGACGGAGCGACCCGCCGACTCCTGAGTACCAGCTCGGTGGCTGGGGTACGGCGCTACGCGCAGATGGGTGTGGTCGACGCCACGGAGTCGAGCGAACTCACCCTGGACCGCGTTCTGGTTCAGGACCCCGGAGCAAACAGCCGCCGCGCGGAGGCACGTGAGAACATTTTGATCGGGGGAGACCTCCCGGCGCGGATCGTGCGCGACCTTCCCTCGACCAGCCCCGAACTCGGTGAGTTGCTCCGGCTGATCATCATCAGTCACACCGTCTATTCTCTCGAGTTCGACGCCGGGGTGACCGCTGCCGATCGTGAGCAGACCCGCCAGGCGGTTCCTGAGTCGACCGGGAACGTGGTCCAGCAGGAAGCGATCGTTCGGGCGAACGAGCCCATTACGGAGGCGGATCTGGAGCGCCTGAACGCGTACGAGGCCGAGCTGCGCCGGCTTCAACTTCTCGAGGAACCTGGCCTCCAGTTCGGGCTGACCCTCGGGGCGTTCCTGCTGAACTTGTCACTCGTAGCTGTATTCGGGGCGCTCATCTACTTCTTACGGCCGGGAATCTACGCATCTCTTCGGTGGTTGGTGCTACAGGCGGCCCTGGTCGTGATCTACTTCATCGTGGCCCGTGTCATCGCATTCAACGGTCTGGCGCCTGAGGGACTACCGGTGGCCTTCGTCGTGTTGGCGATGGCGATCCTTTGGGATTCCAGAGTGGCTTTGGTGATGGGGCTCGTTTTGGCAGGCCTCACGGTCGCCCAGCCTGCGTTCGCGGACACGGACGTTCTGTTTCCGGTGATGATCGGTGGTGCGGCAGCGGCCATGAGCGTCAGGGTCGTCCGTCGCAGGGCACAAACTTGGGTGTTCGTGGCGATCATCACGGGGGCCTATGCGGTAACGCTCTTGGCGCTGAGCTTGTTGGGGGAGCGGTCCGCAGCGGATTTCGCCATCTCGATGGCCTGGGCCGGCTCGAACGCGGCGCTGAGCGCGATCATCGCGATGGGCTTCGTTCCCGTGTTCGAGTGGTTCACCGGGATCACTACGGACCAAACGCTCCTCGAATGGGCCGATCCGAACGCACCGCTCCTTCGTCGCCTGTCACTCGAAGCTCCAGGCACGTACGCGCACACGATCAACGTGGCGAACCTTGCCGAACTGGCCGCCAACGCAGTCGGCGCTCACGGATTGCTTTGTCGGGTCGGTCTGTACTACCACGATGTGGGGAAGGTGCTCAAACCCCATTACTTCGTGGAGAACCAGGTCGAGGGCAGGAATCCTCACGACAAGCTGAAGCCTGATACGTCTGCGGCCATTCTTATCGAGCATGTCGTCGAGGGGCTGCAACTCGGGAAGGAAGCAGGGCTTCCTGAGGTCATTCAGCGGTTTATCACTGAGCATCATGGGACCCAACCCATCGCCTTCTTCCATAGCCGAGCAAAAGAACAACTCGGTGAGGACAACGTCGATGAAGCGGAATACCGTTATCCCGGGCCGAAGCCACAGTCGCAGGAGACCGCCATCGCGATGATGGCGGACTCGATCGAATCCGCCACGCGGGTCCTTCAGGAGCCGACACCTGAGCGAGTCCGTGATCTCGTGGAGGGGATCATCGAGAGTAAGCAGCAGGATGGCCAACTCGACCAAGCGCCGTTGACGATGCGCGAAATCACCGTCCTCAAAGACACCTTCGTGAAAGTATTGAGTGGCATTTATCACCACCGCATCGACTATCCCACCACCAAACATCTAACCGACGCTCCCGACGATACTTCGGAGCAGAAATCTGGTCCTGAGGCGGAATCCGGTTCGAAAGGGGAGCAAGTCACCGCCAAGGATGACGTGTCAGTGGACCTGCGCGGATCCGACGAAGGGGGCGCTGAGGGCGCCAGCGAGCAGATGGAACTCGGCGACGTACGTCGGCCCTAGTTTCCTTGGAAATCCAGGTCTCCGGAGGATCCTCTGCCGGCGTGTCGAAGGATTGGCTCCGCTCGGCGGTCTCTCTGGTTCTCCAGAGCGCGGGACTCGACGATGGCGAGATTTCCCTGACGCTCCTGGATGATGACTCTATTCGGGAGTTGCATCGTACCTATTTGGGCAAGGACGTCCCCACCGACGTCATCTCTTTCGCCCTCCACGAAGGTGATGAGGCGGTGCTAGGGGACGTCTACGTCGGATACGAACAGGCGGCGATGCAGGCGGCAGAGGCGGGAATCTCAGTCGAAGAAGAGTTGGCCCGCCTGTCGATCCACGGCACCCTACACGTTCTGGGGTACGACCATCCGGACACTGAGGCTCGCTCTTCCAGCGAGATGTTCGTTCTCCAGGAGCACTTGGTCCGGAAGCTACTGGACGAAGCGATCTGAAGACGCCACTCTCCGGGGCATGACCACCAGCCAAACCGACGAATCCCTGGTTCTTCAGGAGCGGATCGCCGCACTGATCGGCGAAGGCGACATTTCCAGACTCGAGGCGATGCTCGAGGAGTTTCATCCGTCGGACATCGCCGACGTGGTGGAGTCGCTCAATGACGAGTTTCGCTTGGCTCTGGTTCGTGCACTCCCGACCGAGTTGGCTTCGGAAACGCTCTCCGAGATGGAAGAAGGTGAGGTCCGGTCTGAGCTTTTGACCACGCTGGCCCCCTCCGAGGGCGCGGAACTCCTGCAGGAACTATCGGACGACGACGCCACGGACCTCGTGGGTGAGCTCGCGCCGGAGACGCAGGATCGGCTTCTCGCGGAGTTACCCACAGAGGAGGCGGGTGACATCCGCGACCTTCTCCAGTATGACGAGGAAACAGCAGGAGGGATCATGACCACCGCTCTCGTGTCGGTGCTGGGCCATTTCACCGCGGGTGAGGCGATCGAGGCGGTGCGTGTGCAGGGGAGGGAGGTGGAGGACTTCTACACCGTGTTCGTGGTCGATGACGATGCCAAGCTGCTCGGCACCGTGCCGTTGGACGACCTGATCCTATCCGATCCTGGACATCGCATCCGGGACCTGGTTCAGCCCACCGTCGCGTCCGTGGTCCCGAAGTCGGACCAAGAGGAGGTCGGGCATATGATCTCCCGCTACAACCTGGCTTCCATCCCGGTCGTTTCGGCAGACGGGGTCCTGCTGGGCCGCGTGACCTTCGACGATGTCATCGACGTCATCGAAGCCGAGACCACGGAAGACCTTCTTCTCTTTTCCGGTGTCTCAGAGGCCGAAGAGCTGCGCGGGAGCTCGATGGAGGCGGTACGCGCCCGGCTCCCGTGGCTTCTTCTCAACACGATGACCGCGAGCCTTGCCGCCACCGTGGTCTGGCTTTTCAGGAGCGAAATCGCCGCAGCCACCCTCCTCGCGGTGGTCATGCCGGTGGTGGCTGGACTCGGAGGAAATGCCGGCCAGCAAGCGCTCGCCGTCACCGTACGGCGGCTCGCGACATCGGCGGGCCCGCTCGAAGCTCGTGGCCGCGTCGTGGGCAAGGAGATCCAGGTGGCGTTGTTCAACGGAGGAGCCATCGGCCTCATCGTTGCCGGGGCTTCAGGGATGCTCGCGTTGGCTATGGGGGTGGACGCCCGGCTCGGTTTGGTCGTGCTGTTGGCCATGTGGGGGAACATCGCGATGGCCGGGTTCGCCGGCTCGTTCATCCCCACGCTCCTCGATCGCGTGGGGCAGGATCCGGCGGTTGCCTCCACCGTGTTCTTGACCGCCCTCACCGACTTGACGGGCTTTCTACTGCTTCTTGGACTCGCCACGATCATTTTGTGAGGGAAAGCCCATGAAAGTTGTGAGGGAGAGGCCATGAAAGGCCTCCTGTGAGGAGTTTCTGGAGGGGGATCCGGGTTCTGGTCTGCCTTACGCCCTTGGTCGTGGGTTTTCTGAGGGATCGGAAGCGATGGATCGTCGTGGGGTCTCCCGCGCGCCGCACCGAGCGGCATCATCAGCGGCGGGCGGAAAAACTGGTGGCGAGGGCGGCCAAGCTGGGTCCGACGTTCATCAAGCTCTGCCAACTCATGTCGGCCCGGGCGGATATCTTCCCTGAGCCCTACCTGACAGCGATTAGCACGCTTCAGGATCAGGCCCCTCCCGATCCCCCGGATCAGATCATCGCGGTTATCGAGCGCGAGTTGGGGCAGCCGGTGGATGAGGTCTTCGACGAGTTCGAACGGGAGCCGGCCGCCGCGGCCAGCCTCGGACAGGTGCATCGGGCAGTCGTCGATGGAAGGAGCGTTGCGGTCAAGGTGCTACGCCCGGGTGTCGAGGAACTCGTGGCGCTCGATCTCGACATCAGCTTCAGGCTTCTGTTCTGGCTCAATGTCCTCTTCCCGAACCATCACATTCAGGCGTTGAGCAACGTCGTGCGTGAATTCTCCCACCGCGTGAGGGAGGAGATGGATTTCCGGAGAGAGTCGGAAAACATCGAGCGTTTCCAACGGTATTTCAGGGATGATGCCACAGTCCGAGCCCCCGAGGTCCTGGACGAATACACGCGCCGCCGCGTCCTGGTCATGGAGCACTGCACGGGAACTAAAATCGACCAGTTGCACGACAAGTTTACGGAGGGACGCATCAGGTTCAACGATGTAATGGAGCGCCTGACGGGGCTCTACCTTCGCATGATGATGGTCGACGGGTTTCTGCACGCCGATCCCCACCCCGGTAACCTCCTCGTTCAGGATGACGGAACGATTGTGGTGCTCGACTGGGGCATGGTGCTCGATGTTCCCAGCTGGACGCGTGAGTACATTCTGGACCTCGCGTTGACCGTCGAGCGGGACGATCTGGACGGGATGATCAACGGCATGTACCGATTGGGTATGATCAGCCCAGAAGTGTCACGGGGCGAGATCCGCGAGGCGGCCACTGAGATTCTCAGCATCCTGGCAAGGGTGAGAATCTCCAATCAAGATCGCGTCGAAGAGGTCGTCCATGAAATCTTCGACACGTTCTACACTTGGCCCCTCATGCTCCCGCAGGAACTGGTTTATCTCTTTCGGACGTCGGTATTGTTGGAGGGCATCGGAATCCACTACAACGAAAATTTCGATGGGTTGGGGCTCCTCAAGCGTGTCGTCCGGGACCTCAAGGGCGAAATCGTGAAGACGTCTGTCCGCCAACCTGTGGCGGTCGCGAAGGATCTGCTCGAGGAGGCGCAGACGGCGATTCGGACCATGGTCGACCTGCTAGGACGGGCGGAGCGCGAGGAACTGAGAGTGCGGGTCCATCCCCGAGATATCCAAGGCCAGGAGCGGTTTCTCAACTTGCAGGCCCGGCGCATCAGCTTGAGTATCTTCGCCACGGCCACGGCGGTTATTTCGTCCATTCTTTTCATTGCGGTTCGGAGTTTCTGGTTGCTCGGGGGTGGTCTTCTCGTGGCTCTGCTCATGTTCGTGCTCGTGTTCTTCATCCCCACTCATCTGCTGGAGAACCCGCTACGTCACGCTCGACGGGTCAGGCTCGGTGAGCGTGGCTGATAGTCAGAATGGATCCGACTGAGCCTCTCCCCGAAAAACTCGAAGCACTCTTCGAGCGTTTTCGCGCCGGGAACCGGACGGCTCTCGCCCGGGCGATTTCGGTGATCGAGAGTGAGCGGCCCGGCTTTCAGGGATTTCTCCATCGTGTGCTCGCCGCAGGACCTCGCGCCAGGCGCGTCGGGGTGACCGGTCCGCCGGGGGGAGGCAAGTCGAGTCTGATTGCTGTGCTGGCCAACTTGTGCCGCGCATGTAACGAGGAGATCGGTGTGGTGGCGGTGGACCCGACGTCATCTGTTTCGGGAGGGGCCCTTCTCGGGGACCGGATCCGCATGAACGACCTTGCCACCGATGACGGCATATTCATTCGCTCCATGGCGACCCGTGGATCGCTCGGAGGGCTGGCCGCCACCTCCAAGGAAGTCATCGACCTGATGGACGCCTTCGGGCTCGCGCGGGTTCTCATCGAGACGGTCGGAGTGGGACAGACCGAACTGGAGATTACCGGGGCGGCCGACACGGTGGTCGTCGTATTGGTCCCTGAGTCGGGCGACGGAATCCAGGCCATGAAGGCGGGACTCATGGAGATTGCGGACATCTTCGTCGTGAACAAAGCGGATCGGCCAGGTGCCGATCGTGTGCTCAACGATTTACGGACCGCCCTACACCTTCGGGCTGGAAAGACCTTGGGCGATCTCCCGGCCCATCACGGGGTCGATCTCGCGAGCGCGAAGAAGAAAGCTGAGGTCCCCGCTCCGAAGCCCGTCCCGGAGGGCACCACCCACTGGACCATTCCCGTACTCAAGACGGTGGCCCAGACCGGGGAAGGAGTGCCGGAGCTGCTCGACGCTGTGGACCGGCATAGGGAATATCTTGATGACTCCGGTGAGCTGGGGGTCCGCCAGCGTGGGCGGGCGGCGGTGCGGGTGCGTGAGGTCACGGAGCGTTCTCTTCGCGGGATCCTTTGGCGGGGCGAAGCGACCAAGGAGTTGCTCGACACGGGCCTTGATGACATTCAACAGGGCACCGCCACCCCGTACTCCGTCTCAGCCTCAATCTTGAAGGAGCTTCTGGCCTAGAATCAGGCTTGTTTGCTTCGGATCACGGGACATTTTACCAGATCTTGGGTAGAGTTTCTCAGCCCAAATCATGGAAGACCCCATGTCGATCATAGAACGTGACGTGACTGTCCCAGGCGAGTTGGCCGAGCGGGTTCGCGAGCAGGAGTTGGAGCTCGAGCGGCTCAGAGAGGAGCTCCGCCTTTGGGAGGAGGAGTTCGGCGCGACCCCGGCGAGGGAGGCCCTTTTCAGCACGATTTCGGGGATGGAAGTCGCGCCGCTGTACACCCCGGCCGATCAGATGTCCGGGGAGGCGTACACTGAGGCGCTCGGCGTTCCGGGACGATATCCCTTCACTCGGGGTCCGTACGCGAGCATGTATCGGACTCGCCTATGGACGATGCGGCAGTTCGCCGGATTCGGAGCCGCTGAGGACACGAACCGGCGGTACAAATACCTACTCGAACACGGGATGACGGGGCTCTCGGTGGCCTTCGATTTTCCGACGCTCATGGGGTACGATAGCGATCACCCACGCTCACTGGGTGAGGTGGGTGTGTGCGGCGTTGCGATTTCGTCATTGGCCGACATGGAGACTCTCTTCGAAGGCATCCCGCTCGATCAGGTCTCGGTCTCCATGACCATCAACGGTCCGGCCATCATTCTCTTCTGCTTCTACGTCGTGGCGGCCGAGCGACAGGGTGTTCGCCCCGAGCAACTCCTCGGCACGGTGCAGAACGACATCCTCAAGGAGTATCAGGCTCAACACGCTTGGGTCTTCCCACCCGAACCCGCGTTGCGATGCATCGTCGACATGTTCGAGTGGTGTACGGAGTACGCACTGAGGTACAACCCGATCTCCATCTCGGGATACCATATCCGAGAGGCAGGGGCAACGGCGGCGCAGGAGCTCGCCTTCACGCTGCGCAACGGGTTCGAATATGTCGAAAGGGGCATCGCCCGTGGGCTCGACGTCGATACTTTCGCGCCGCGCCTCTCGTTCTTCTTCGATGTCCACAACGATTTCTTCGAGGAAATCGCCAAGTTCCGCGCCGCGCGGCGCATTTGGGCCCGCTTCATGCGCGATAAGTATGGTGCCACCAACCCCGAGGCGTGGCGCCTGCGAACACACGCTCAAACGGCGGGTGTGAGCCTCACAGCCCAGCAACCCGAAAACAACATCGTCAGGGTAGCTTACCAGGCCATGGCCGCCGTTCTTGGAGGAACCCAATCTCTCCATACCAACTCCATGGACGAGACCCTGGCGCTGCCGACTGAGAAGAGCGTCAGAATCGCTCTGAGGACCCAACAGATTCTCGCCTACGAGAGTGGCGTGTCGAACACGATCGATCCCTTGGCGGGATCGTACTACTTGGAGTCGCTCACGGACCGGCTGGAGAGCGAGGCCCTGGAGATTTTCGACCGAATCGCCGAATTGGGTGGCGTCGTGCCCGGGATCAAGGCGGGGTTCTTCCAAAAGGAGATCGCCGAGTCGGCACGCCGACAGCAGGCCGAAGTGGAGTCCTACCAGCGGTTCGTGGTCGGGGTCAACGAGTTCACAGAGGGGTCGGAGGAGGTCCAAATGGACACCCTTAAGATCGACGCTTCGGTAGAGGAGCGTCAGCGGCAACGCATGGCCGATCTGAGGGCGTCGCGGGACGACCTCGAGGTGGCTCGGGCTCTTGAGGAACTGGAAAGGTTGTGCAGGGACGGCAAGAACGTCGTGCCCGGCATTCTAGGGTGCGCCCGGGCCGACTGTACCCTCTACGAGATCCGGCACGCGATGGAGAAGACCTTCGGAAGCTACAAAGAGCCCGTCTTCTTTTAGCGGCCAGGCCTTTTCCGGGCTGGCCCTTTTCTGCGTTGAATCTTTTCCGGGTCAGGTCTTTTCAATGATGTGGCTGATCCGCCAGTTGCTCATCGCTTCAGGGTCGCCCGAACCCTCGTCGGCGGGCTCGTAGATACCCACCCAGTCGTCGACGGGACCACGGTGCTCACGCACGTAGTGATCGAACTCGTCGTTGGCACTCATCAAGTCGATCTCTTCGCCGTACAACTCGACGATCAGGTGCTCGTCCGCTTCGCCCTCGTAGAGGATCTTGTTCAGCGTGACGTAATTCTGCCCTGGCTTGTCGGAGAGCGAATAATGTCCCTCCTCAGGGAACTGAGTCTCATGCGACAATCCTTCACCAGCTTCGCTCGAAACCGAAATTCTCTGGTTTCTTTGAAGAACGGCTCGAGGTTGTCGAGAATCTTGATCCACCTGAGCGTGACACGGATGGGCGCCATTGATTGGCTCCTCCAGCCTGGAGGGTTCGTAGTTTCGTTGAGTGCGGGCACCGTTTTCGGGTCCCGCAGTGGCCGATGTTATGCCCGCAGGGCCGGCTTTGTCCAGCCAGGCGGGCCCTCCCCGTCCCTCAGGGGCCGGAGCTGCGTTGGGAAGTCCTACAGGCAGGCCACTGTTGGCCTGCGGCAAGGGGTCGCCGAGCGTTCGAGACTCGAACCGGATCCTCCGAGGCCATGTACGCGAGCATCGCGACCAATGTGGCGTTGTTCCTCAGGTCGTCGAAGACGATTTTGTCATAAGTATCGAGCTCCGTGTGCCAGGTGTACTGTTGATAATCCGGATAGTGTGACAATACCCGGAATCCGAGAGCACCTCTGCAGATGAGCGACATTTCGTCGCTGCTGCCGGTCTCGGGCACGACCCCGAAGTCGAGCTCGATGTGTTGGGTGATATCCCGCGGAATCGGAGCCACCCATCGCTCCCAGTTCTCAGCGGCCTCCGGGAACTCCTGCATCCGAATGGCTTCGATTCGCCAAGTGCCGTTGTCCTGGTTGAACGAAGCTTGGAGTCCCTCGGCCACTTCGGGATGATCCTCCGCGAACGCGAGTGATCCGTTGGCTCCTTGCTCCTCCCCGCCCCAATGCGCCACCAGAATGGTCCGTCGGGGCTGCGGCAGGACCTCCTTCAGGATGCGCATGGCCTCCATCATCATGATCGAGCCGGTTCCGTTGTCCGTCGCGCCTGAGCCGCCATCCCAGGAGTCGAAGTGCGCGTTCAGAAGAACGTATTCGTCCGGTAACTCAGTGCCCCGGAGTTCGCCGATCACGTTGAAGACCGGCATGTCGCCCAGAAATTCCGCTTCCGCGTCGATCCGCAGCACGGGCCCCTGATCGTTCGACGCCAACCGGTGCACCAGCCCATACTCTTCGCAGCTCAAGTGGATGGAGGGGACGCGCGCCGTGTACGTAGAAAAAATCTTGTTGGCGCCCCATCCATTAGACCACTGGGAGATTATGACCCCGGCGGCTCCCGCGCCTTCGATTCCCTGGGCTATACGCCCCAGACCACCGCCGCTCCGGACGCTGGAGAACCACTCGTTTTGAACGCGTTGTTGCAGTTCCTGTATGCGGCCCTGGGACTCCGGCGTAGCCAGAGCTGCCCAACTCTCGGGCGCACGGCAGGTAGGCTCAGCGTACCAGAGCGCGACGAACTTTTCGGCGACGCTGGGCAGCCAAGCCTCGAAATCGGCCTGATTGCTGAACGAGGGAATCGCGATCACCTCCCCCTCGACCGGTCCGTCGGTGCCCGGGCTCCAGGCGAGCATCGTTCCATTGAGCGTGCGCTTCCGCGGGGCCACGAGATCGATGTGTGTGTACCCGCGGTCCCACCCCCGCCACGTACCGTATTGCTCTGCTCGGACCGGGACGTCCCAACTCTCGTACATGGACATCGCCCACTCGACCGAGTTGCGCTGACCGGGGCTTCCAGAGAGGCGGGGGCCGATGGAGTCTAGCAAAACCTGCGCGAGCCGCTCGACTTGCGACCCCTCTTCCATGCCCTGATCCCAGATCGCCCGGATGATCGGGTCGTCGGAGGGAAAATCCTGAGCGCTCAGTTGGCCTGTACCGAGCCATGACGCGAGCGTGGCCGCGAACGAAAAAACGAGAAAGCGCGACGCATTCATCCGGTTCTCCTCAGTGACATTCGACTCAGCATTCGATGGTGGGATCCTGCAAACTACCCTTGCTCTGTCGAGACCGGTAGCTTTCCCAGTGACTACCGTGCGTTTCTATCTCGCGGTGATCCTAGTGGTCTCTGTCCCCCCCCCCGTCGTGGTCTTCTGGTGTGCCGCCCAGGACCATTTGAAGCCAGGACCAAGGGAGAATGTGCATGACGTCTGAGGAACGGAAGATCCGCATCCTCGTGGCCAAACCCGGGTTGGATGGCCATGATCGCGGCGCCAAGGTCATCGCCGCCTCGTTCAGAGATGCTGGCTTCGAGGTGATCTACACCGGCCTTCATCAGACGCCTGAAATGATCGTCAACGCCGCTGTTCAGGAGGATGTCGATGTAGTGGCATTGTCGGTTCTGTCGGGGGCCCACATGACGCTTTTCCCCCGTGTCCTCGAATTACTGAGGGAGGAGGGCGCCGATCGTGTGTTGCTCACTGGGGGCGGAATCATTCCCGAAGCGGACATGGAGGCGCTCAAGGAGGCTGGAGTGGGGCACCTGTTTGGTCCGGGGACGCCGACCTCGGAGGCTGTAGAGTACATCCGTGAATGGGCCGCCACGCGCGAGGAACGGGTCTGAAGTGCTCTTGTCCCTGTGGCAGCGGACAAGAGGCACCCTCGCCCTTCTTCAGTGGAGGATCGGGGCGTTCTTCCTCGGCGCGGTCCTGGGACTCGCGGGTGTCTTCTTTGACATTTCTTGGCTCGTGACTGCTGCTCTGGTTGTCTTACTGGGTGGAGTCGTGCTACGGATCTTGGCCGCCCGCGAGTCGGTCTCGAGTGAACAGGAGCCGAGGTCGGAGCGGTAGTCTCGCCATGCCCTGCCGTCCATGGATTCGCCCGGAGTCCCAGATCAGGATTCTGGATGCCCGCGACCCCGGCCGACGCCCGCCGCATTCTACGGGATCACTTTGGATTCTCATCGTTTCGTGATGGACAGGACCGTCTGGTGGCCGCCGCGCTCGCGGGTCGGGATGCCCTCAGAGTCCTCCCAACGGGCGCTGGCAAGAGCCTCTGCTATCAGGTCCCCGCCCTAGCGCTCCCCGGGCTCACTTTCGTGCTGAGCCCCCTGATCTCGCTCATGGAGGATCAGACCTAGCGCGCCCTCAGTGTTTCGATTCCGGCGGCCTTCATCACCAGCGCACTGTCCGTACTCGAGCGACGTACGGTGCTACGACGTGTGCTCAGTGGTAGCATCAAGCTGCTCTTCGTGGCGCCGGAGCGTCTGGAGACGCCGGGCTTCATGGACATGCTCGGGACGTCCGGGGTCTCGCTGATTGCCGTGGACGAGGACCGTTGCATCAGCGAGTGGGGGCATGACTTCCGGCCCTTGTATCGTCGCTTGGGCGTGTTGCGCCGCAAGCTCACGGCGCCGATCATGGCTCTCACGGAGACCGCCACGCCTAGAGCGCGCCAGGACATCCTCGACGTGCTTTCGCTGAACCGGCCGATACGGATCGTGGGGTCGTTCGATCGTCCGAACCTGGGTTGGTACGTCGAACGGGCGGATGGGCATTCGGCCAAGATGAGCGCGATCCGCCGCCTCACTCGTGCCGAGCCAGGCGCGGCGGTGATCTACGTGGGCACGCGCCGTGTCGTAGAGACGATTCGCTCCGATCTCGCTCAGCTCGGGATGTCGGCCGCCGCGTATCACGCTGGGTTGGAACCGGAGGCACGAAGTCGGGTGCAGGAGGGCTGACCGGAAAGACCCGTAAGGTACTGACCACCAACGCGTTCGGAATGGGCGTGGACAAGAGCGACGTCCGGCTCGTGCTTCACTATCAGATGCCCGCGACCCTGGAGTCATACTATCAGGAGGCGGGCCGTGCCGGTCGGGACGGGGACGCCGCTCGTTGTGTCGCTCTCTGGGGCGAAGACGATCAACGTCTGCACAGGGCGTTCCTGGACCGGTCTCGTCCGCCCATCCGCCTCCTGAAGCGTGCGGTTCGAACCATCCGGCGCACCGGCGGACCGGGTAAGCGAGGTCTGGTGACGGCCGACCAACTCCTCGGCGCCACAGGTTGCACGAACGAATATTTGTGGACGCTTCTCACGTCCTTGGAACGCCTCGATGTGATCCGCGTCTACGGTCGACCGGAGCAGGCAGGCGCAGAGCCGGACCCGACCGGCCCGATCCTCGATTTGGGGGTTCGCGCCTCGGGCCCGGATTGGTCGAGGGCGCGACGACTCCGTGAGGCCGGCACTGAGGCCCTGCGGGCGGTCTGAAAATGCCACCACGCCGAAGTGCAGGAGGACGGGTGCTTCTCGGCTGCTTCGGTGACGACACGCCAACGTGCGGCGGTTGTGACGTATGTGGAGACACTGGAGTGGGGACCGCTGTCATGGGTCGAGGGGTATCCCTAGCTTCGTCATCCACGGGCCGACCGTTAGCTTGGAATAAGCACGAATCGACAAGCTTTATCGCCACTGAAGTCCAAGCGAGAAGACACATAGAATCAGGAATACACCTCATCGATCACGCGGCTTGGTTACTGAGCCAGTCTGCGAGGTGAGGTTACAAGCGAAATCCAGTGTCTGGTCACTGGGCGGCAACTCATGACAGAGATGTCGGCCATGACGGCGCCCGAATAACAGGGAAGTCCACTCTGGCCGCTGGCCTGCCATTACGGGCTCAGTCCGAAGCCGACCTCGCTCCCCCTGAGGCTTGAGGGGGGGCGGCGCCGGGACGGGTTGAGCGCACGGCGGGATTGGTCATGAGGGACCGACCGGGAGAAGAATTATAGTGAACAGAGAAATCCTCGTGAGTGCCAATGTCCACGAATCGTGGGTGGCGCTCATGGAAGACAGGCAGTTGGTGGAGATGATGCTCGACCGCGCCGACGAAGATCGGTTGCTCGGAGACATATACTTGGGCAAGGTGGAGGCCGTCTTGCCCGGCATTCAGGCCGCTTTCATCGATATCGGGACGGACAAGGCTGGATTCCTCCATGCCTCCGACCTCGAGACCGACGACGACGACGACGAAAATGGGGGAGGTGGCGGCGGCCGCCGCCGCCGAGACCGAAAATACCCGCCCATCCAGGATCAGATCAGGAAGGGTCAGGAGATCATCGTCCAGGTCACCAAGGAGCCCATGAGTACCAAAGGGCCCCGTCTGACCGCTGAGATCTCGCTTCCTGGGCGGTTCCTCGTCTACATGCCTGGGTCGTCCCGGGTGGGTGTGAGCCGCAAGATCGAGGATCGCGAGGAGCGTGCGCGCCTGCGCAAGCTCGCCAAGGGGGTTCTTCCCAAAGACAGCGGCGGCATCATCGTTCGCACGGTCAGCGAGGAACTCAACCAGGAAACGTTCCAGAAGGACTTCAATCGCCTCAGTTCAATGTGGCGGAAGATCCTGAAGAAGAAGGAGGGAGTGAAAGCTCCGAGCCCCCTCCACGGCGAGGCGAAGCTCATCAGTGGGGTGATCCGGGACTTGTTCAGCAGTCGCTTCGAGTCGATTACCGTGGACGATCAGGGGATCTACAATGAGATCCTCCAGTACGTGAAAAGCGTCGCCCCGGAGCTCAAGGATCGCGTCCGGCTCTACAAGGATTCTGAGTCACTTTTCGACAAGTATGGAGTCGAGGAGGAATTTCAAGCGACGCTCCAGAAGAGGGCGATGCTCCAGTCGGGCGGCCATCTCATTATCGAGCCCACTGAGGCGCTCGTGTCGATCGACGTCAACACGGGGCGGTACAAAGGGAAGAAGGATCCTGAGAGCACGATTCTGAAAACCAACCTGGAGGCCACCCGAGAGATCGCGCGCCAACTCCGATTGAGGGACATCGGGGGCATCATCGTATGTGACTTCATCGACATGGAGTCCCAGGAGAACCGCGACAAGGTCCTGAATGAGCTCCGGATGCATCTGGGGAGGGACCGGGCCCGGACCAAGGCCTTCGAGGTCTCCAGCCTGGGACTGGTCGAGATGACGCGACAGAGGGTTCGGCCCTCGTTGTTCCAGACGCTCACCGATTCGTGCGATCATTGCGAGGGTTCTGGTCGCGTGTATACGCCGACTACGGTCCTCCGTCAGATCGAGAGGAGCATCCGTCGCGTTTCCGTGAAGGGCGACGACAACAGGCTCATGATCCGGATGCATCCAGAGGTTGCGCTGCGGATCATGGAGGAGGAGCCCGACTTCATACGGAAATTGAGACAGGGCACCAGCCTGAAGCTCGACATGAGCGACGATCCGCTCCTTCGGGAAGATGAGTTCAGGATTCTGTCTGGCGCCGCGCAGACCGACGTGACATCCAGGTACGCTGCTGCGTGACGATGGGGCGGAGGTCTTGACCGTCCGCCGGCATTCCGCAAGCTTTTCGGCTATTACTTGTGTCAATTCGAAGCTCGACGAGGCATCATGTACGCGGTTTTTCGCACGGGCGGTAAACAATTTCGGGCGGAACCGGGCAGCAAGCTCCGGATTCCCACACTGGAAGCGGAGGAGGGCACGACGGTCTCTTTTGAGAACGTGCTGATCGCGTCAAACGGGGAGGCAGTTTCAGTGGGCCAGCCCACCGTTGCCGGCGCCTCCGTGAAAGCTGAGGTTTTGCGTCATGGCAAGGACCGCAAGATCATCGTGTTCAAGCGGAAGAAGCGTAAGGGTTATCGCAGGAAACAGGGACATCGTCAGAAATTCACGGAAATCCGAGTCGATGAAATCAAGCTCTAGCGCTCGGTTTTTCGTACGACGCTCCCAAGGAGCACCCGATGGCACATAAAAAGGGCGTGGGATCAAGCCGAAACGGCCGAGACAGTAATCCGAGCCGGCTCGGCGTAAAGCGGTACGGCGGCGAGCGGGTGAGTGCTGGCAGCATCCTTGTTCGCCAGCGAGGTACGCCGTTCCATCCCGGCCACAATGTGGGCCGCGGGAGCGACGATACCTTGTTCGCCACTGCCGACGGCGTGGTCAAATTCGAGAAGTACCGACGCCGTAAGGCGGTCTCAGTCTACCCGACCGCCTGACGCGAGGCTAATGTCCCTTGAGGCCCGTTTCGCAGCGACACGCTGCGGGACGGGCCCTTTCTGTTTCGCCCGTCCTCTATAGAGGACACCCACCTGGACTTTTTCCGACTCTTCTAACGCAGGGTGCTCAGCCGACGGAGAGGCATAGATATGTTCGATATGATAAAATTGTTCAAACGGTCGCCATCGCTTCGTGGCCGCTCGCCCGCATTGTCGTCTCGACGCTTGTTCGGGAGCGGATGGCACACGCTGCGTGGCACGGCGCGGAAATCCGCAGAGCCGGTTCTGCAGCTCGCCGCACTGAGTTTCACTCTGGGCGCGTTGTTGATCGATTGGACCCAGGTGCGTCAGTTCGCAGTAGACGTCGAGGCGAAGTGGTCCTCCGACCAGGTCGGGCCGGTGGTCGTCGTTCCGGTGGCGCTGGCCGATATGGAGCGTGACTTGGCCGACGTTGAGTTTCCGATCGAACTCAACGAACGCATCGAACAGTGGAAGCTGCGGTTCTCCACTACGGACAAGCCCGCGTTCGAAGAGACACTCTCTCGCGCGGGACTATACTCAGATATGATCCGGGGTAAGCTGCGCGCTCGTGGAATGCCCACGGAGTTGTTCTACCTCGCCATGATCGAGTCGGGATTCCTCAACCACGCTCGATCGTTGGTTTCGGCTACCGGCATGTGGCAGTTCATGGATCCCACGGCGAGAGCGTACGGGCTGCGCATCGATGCCTACGTAGATGAGCGACGCGATCCGGTGAGGGCCACCGACGCCGCTCTCGATTATCTCAGCGATCTCTACCAGCAGTACGGATCGTGGTATCTCGCCGCCGCCGCATATAACGCCGGTCCTACGCGGGTGTCGCTTGCCGTCGCACGCCATTCGGACGGACGGGCCGGGGATGAGAGCCTCTATTGGGAGATTGTCGATCATCTTCCGGCGGAGACCGCTCAGTATGTGCCCAAACTGCTCGCTGCCACGTACCTGGCTCGTGATGCTGCCCTTTTCGACCTTGAGGTGACTCTGGCGGATCCTTATGTGTACGACTTGGTGTGGGCCCCTGGCGCGACATCTTTGGCCGGCATCGAGGAGACCATGGGGTTGCCCCACAATCGAATGCGAGAGCTCAATCCGCAGCTCATCCGCGGCATTACCCCGCCCGGTACCATATATCCGTTACGGGTTCCCGTTGGGCAGGCCTTCGAAGTGATCGCTGCTTTGGCTGCACCCGGACGCCGGAGCCGTCTGGCGGATGACTAAGTATCTGAAGACCCGGGCGCGGTAGCTGTAGATCCTTGCTCGCTTTGTGTTTGGCGGGCGGAAGAGATGATTCGCCAAATCACGTCCCGTGTGAGCTCTTCGTCCACTCCCAGGGCTCTGGATCGCTCCGCTACGCGCCGTACCACTCGAGCCTCTCGAGCTGGATCGAGGACCGGGATGCCGAGAGATTCCTTGATGCGACCGACGTCCAGGACCAGGTCCCGGCGCTCCCCGATCAGTCGAATGATCTCATCGTCGACGGCGATGATCCGCTCCCGCAGCTCCTCGAGCCGTTCCTGGGGAGACGCGGTCGAATCCGGATCAGTGCTCATCCGACTGGCTATCCTTTCTCAGCTGTCCGGCTATCGTCACTCCACTTGTAGAAACCCTCTCCGGATTTCTTGCCGATCTTGTCTTCCACAACCATCCGCTCGAGAAGTTCGGGTGGACGAAACGCCTCCGATCCCAACGCTTCATACAGATACTTGGCGGCCTCCAGCGACGGGATTGATGATCAGCATTATTTGACCCAATTTATATGTCGGTGGGGGGCTCCGCTCGAAGCGGGCATTCTAGCCCGAATCGGCCGATCGGGAAACCACGCCCCAGGACTTGCCGTGGCTCGCGAACTTCGGGAACACCACACTTGAGAAGGTTACTGGACCTCGATTCGTACTCGAAGCAGATGCTGACTGGGGCGGTGGGTCCCACGGCATGTGCGGTCGGGGGATTCGTGACGGGATCAGGCTATGTTAAGACTCGGGTTCCGGTCGTACCTTAAGTCGTCCGATACGATGAGCGACCCCGGGGAGGGGAGTGCCGTGCCACGGAATCTTATGATTGCAGCCGCCCTGCTGTTTGGGGCATTTCTGAGCTGGCCGCCGCTTATCCATGCACAGGACGCCGACAGGGTGTTCAGGGTGCCCGTGACAGGTGTGGTGGAAATGGGGCTCGCACCGTTCATCGAGCGTGCCATCCGTGAGGCTGAGGACGCAGGAGTCAGTGTGGTCGTCCTCGATATCGATACTCCTGGCGGACGCGTCGATTCGGCTGAGCGCATTGCGGACGCAATTTCGGATTCCAGCGTGCCGGTCTATGCTTTCGTGAACCGCCGAGCGTTTTCGGCGGGTGCTTTGATCGCCCTGGCGACCCGTGGCATCTACATGAGGCCGGGGTCGGTCATCGGCGCGGC
>CAUZVZ010000010.1:0-34335 GCA_963583605.1 Gemmatimonadales bacterium UBA6960 | reverse complement strand
AGACCAGCTTCTTCGCCCAGATGGGTGTGTTGGAGGGGATGACGGATCTCTCCACGAGCCGCAACATGGAGATCCTACCCACGTTTACAGCGATCCAATACGGGGAGATCGATCCCACGCGGCCCGGCTTCGAGAATCAGGACGCGGATCCCGACGCGGGGGTAAACATCAAATATGGCATCACATCTGACCTGACTGCCGACTTCACGGTCAACCCGGACTTTTCCCAGATCGAGTCGGACCGTCCGCAGATCGAGGTCAACCAACGCTTCCCGCTCTTCTTCTCAGAGCTCCGGCCCTTCTTCGTGGAAGGCGCGGAAATCTTCAACATTCAAGCGCCTGTAACCTTCGTTCACACGCGGACGATCGTGGATCCCGACTACGGAGCGAAGCTGACCGGCCAAGTCGGAAGGTTCTCGCTGGGACTCCTCACCGCGAACGATGTCGCCCCCGGAAGGCTCGAGGATCCTGCGGACGTAGGCTTCGAAAAGACGGCGCAGACCGTCATCGGGCGAGTGCGTTACGATCTCTACGCCGAATCGAACGTCGGGGCGATCTTCACGGATCGGGAGTTCGTGGACAGCCACAGCCGGCTGATCGGCGCGGATGGCAATTTCCGGCTGAGTCCAACCATCGGGGCCGACTTCAGAGCCGTAGGCTCCTTCTTCAAAGACGTGGGGGAGAACGAAGTGGACGGCCACATGTTCCAGGCGGGCGTGCGGCGTTCCAGTCGCTTCTGGAGCTGGGGACTCACCGGTTACGAGATCTCCCCTGAGTTCGCCACGGAAGTGGGTTTCGTCCGCCGGACGGATACCAGAAGACTCGAGGGCAATTTGGGATATCGCTTCTGGCCTGAGACATGGCTCATCGACTGGGGACCGCAACTCACGCTGGGACGGACGTACGATTTCGACGACGTCCTCCAGGATGAGAACCTCAGTGCTCGCGTGAACTTCTCTTTCGCCCGAAACATCAGCCTGAATGCCAGCTTCGATCAAGATCTGGAGCGGTTCGGAGGAATCGACTTCACCCAGCGAAGGATCTCGGTCGGCGGGAGCGTGAACACGAATCGCCGATACCAGTTCGGGGGGAACATCTCCTTCGGCAATCAGATCTTCTTCGCCGGGCCCTTCCTCAGCGACCAATTCCGGTGGAGTGTGAACGGCACTCTGCGTCCCTTGGACCGGCTGCAGACGAGCCTCAACTTCACGTCCAGCCAGCTCACGAATCCGAACGGCGGCGGTGCCGAACTATTCGATATCAAGATCATCCGGTCCCAGAACTACCTACAGCTCACGGACCGGTTGGGCTTGCGGAACATCACTGAGTGGAACACGGAAGACCAGACCTTCGATCTCAACTTCCTGTTCAACTATCGGGTGAACGCGGGAACGGTGTTCTTCCTCGGATATGACGATCATTACCAGCAAGCCGACCTGATCGAGGGAGACCGGGACGGAGACGGAATCGCCGAGCAGCTCTTCTTCAGGGATAGCCTCCGACGAACGAACCGAGCGATCTTCGTGAAGCTGCAGTATCTGCTGCGCTACTGAGGGTGTAGGGACCCCGGGGCGCCAGAAAGCCTCAGAACGCCAGAGGAGGCTTCGGAAGCTACGACGGGCTTCCATCCCATAGTACGCACGCCCATCTTCCGTCGATGAATCGACCGGCTCCCCTCGTCGTCCTCAAGTTCGGCGGCACCAGTGTGTCATCGCCTGAGCGCTGGCGCACCATCGCGCAGATCGTGACAGAGCACCTGTCGGCCGGAGACCGGGTCGTGTTGGTGCACTCCGCGATCCGAGGAGTCACCGACGCCCTCCAGGCACTGGCGCTCTATGCGCGGGCCGGGGACGCCGCCGCCGTCGACGCCGGTATGGAGGGCCTGAGGGCGCTGCACCTGGACCTGGCGGAGGGGCTGACCCTGGCTGAAGTACCGGGGCTCGAAGGCGAGTTCGACTTCCTACGCGATCAGCTGCGGACGGAGAGGGCCGAAGCCGTACCCCCCGGCCCCCACCTGGCTGAGGTCCTGGCCGCCGGGGAGCGGCTAGTGTCGAGGGTTGGAGCGGCGGCCCTGGCCGCCGCCGGCATCGACACCACCTGGGTCGACGCTCGGGATCTTCTGACCGCGAAGACGAGCGACTTGGAGACGGCCCAGCCTTGGCTGTCGGCGGAATGCGACGCGGGGGTCGATCCCGACGTGCAAGAGCGAGTTGCGGCAGTGGACGGCGTTCTGCTGACCCAGGGGTTCACGGCGCGCAACCCGGGAGGCGAGACGGTCGTTCTAGGCCGCGGAGGCTCCGACACGGCTGCGGCCTATCTGGCTGGCAAGCTCAACGTGGATCGATTAGAGATTTGGTCGGACGTGCCCGGAATGTTCTCCGCCGATCCGAAGCTGGTTCCGGAGGCGCGCCTGCTCAGGTCGCTCAACTATCGGGAGGCTCAGGAAATCGCCACGACCGGGAGCACCGTCCTGCATCCGCGCTGCATCCCGGCGCTTCGGGACCGGGGCATTCCGATCCACTTACGGAGCAGCCTTCACCCGGACATGTCAGGCACCGTCATCCACGCTTCGGACGCTACCGGACCGGCGCAGGTGAAAGCGATTTCACGAAGGCTCAGGGTCATGCTGATCTCGATGGAGACGGTCGGCATGTGGCAGGAGGTCGGTTTTCTGGCGCGGGCGTTCGCCATTCTGTCGGAGGCCGGCCTCTCCATCGACCTGGTGTCCACCTCTGAGACCAACGTCACGGTCTCTCTGGACGCCAGCGCCAACCTTCTGGATGAGGACCAATTGGACGCCGTCGTGGAGCGGTTGTCCGCGGTCTCGCTGGTTACCGTAATCCGCCCGTGCGCGTCCGTCAGCCTCGTGGGCAGTGGCATCCGCACGATCCTGCACCAACTGGGCCCAGCCCTGGAGCTTCTCAAAGGGTACGAGATTCGTATGGTCACCCAGGCGTCGTCGGACCTGAACCTGACCGTCGTGGTCGACGAGCCGCAGGCTGAGGGGCTGGTACGGCAGCTTCATGCCCTGTTGATCCCTGAGACCGCAGATCCGAACGTTTTCGGAACCCGCTGGGAGGAGATAGCAGCATTGCTCTAGGTTGGGTCGCACACCCTGAGGCCAGCGCTCAATTCGGTCCAGGGCTTCAACTTCTGAAGTGGTCCTAGGTAGACTCGAACTGCCGACCTCACGCTTATCAGGCGCTCAAGGGGGCGGGCGGGATCACGGCAGGATAACCGAAAGGACCGAACCAGGTGTGGCGTCGCCATAGAGGGTTGCCGATGGCGCGGGCTACGGATCCAGCCGACTGAGGCGTTGCGGGCGGACTTGTAGGGGCGCCTTGGGCGCGAAAAATGGTCGATCCGACCTACCCGTCTTTCCCGGACTCGATGCAAGCTCATCGCCGTGAACGTTCACGGGCTGTACCACCGGCTGCAACCCACGTTCCCAACGCGGCCAAGACCGACAGAGGAGCGTGGACGTGCACAGCAACGTGCATGGCCAAGCTGCGGATTGGCCTAACGACTAGATGGGCGGGCCACCGACCGCGCCCGCTCATGCAGCATGAGGTAGCAGGCACCACACACCCCGAGGCCCCTACACTCTCACGGAGACGGTCTGCGGCGAAGCCGTGGAGCGAAGCGCCGGCGGAGTGAGGGTGTAGGGGCCTCAGGGCACCCGGAGGTTCAGGACGCTAAGCAAGCCTCAGAAAGCCAAACGGGCGTCGGCCTCCTACCTCCGCGGATGCGAACTCCGGTAAACCTGCCGCAACCGCTCCTTGGACGTGTGTGTATACACCTGGGTCGTGGACAGCGACACGTGCCCCAGAAGCTCCTTGACCGCCATGAGGTCCGCCCCGGCGTCGAGAAGGTGCGTCGCGAAACTGTGCCGCAGAGAGTGCGCGCTCAGCCCCTGGCCCGGGGCGGCATCATCCAAGAACCGTCGGACCACGTTCTGGATGGACCGCTTCGACAGCCTTTTTCCCGCCGGATTGATGAGGAGGGCCTCACGGTCCGGAGCGCTGGACGCGGCAGCGACTTCGAGGCGGCGAGGCAGGTAGCGGCCGATCGCCCGCCCCGACGATCCGGTGAGGGGTACGAGTCTCTCCTTGCTTCCCTTGCCAAGCACTCTAGCCTGTTCCTGTCCCAGATCGAGGTCCGACATGTCGAGACCGTGAAGTTCCGACAGCCGGAGGCCACTCCCGTACAAGAGTTCGAGAACGACAAGATTCCTCGTGTCTCGAAACGCATTCTCAGCAGCCCGTGCCTCGGCCATCGAGAAAATCGCCTCGATGTTACCATCGGTCGCGTGTCCCGGAAGACGCTTCTCTATCCTTGGTGACCTCAACGTCCTCGCCGGATCACTCAGCACGCGGTCCTCAAGATGAAGGAACCTGTAATAAGTGCGTACGGCCGAGAGCTTACGGGCGACCGTTCGACGGGTAAGTCCTTTCTTCTCGCACCACCCCATGAATGCGCGAAAATCGATCCGCTCCACGGTCCCCCATCCCCACCCTCCTCCCCCGTAGTGGTCGTCGAGAAAGATCCGCAGATCCTCGAGATCCTTCCGATAGGACACGACGGTTCGAGGCGACAGCCGTCGTTCCGATTCTAGGTGCTTGAGAAAGCGGGAAACGTCGGCGTCTATGTCCATCAGGACGGAGGAGCCTCGGTGCGGACAGGCGCTTCCGTCGTTTGCCGCCCCGGATCTTCGATCTTGCCCACATCGATTCCGCTCGCCTCCATCCAGGCTCCAAAATCCGCCGCGGCTCTCTCGGCCAACATCTCCCTCTTTCGCACCTTGTCCTTCACGCGCTTGTTGAGCGGGTCCACGAGCCCCCAGTTCGAGTTCATGGGCTGGAAGCGGGCGGGCGCGCTGTCCCTCAAGTACCGGAACAGCCCGCCCAGAATCGTAGTGGTGGGAGGAACGACCGGCTCCTCTCCCCTGAGTATGCGCCCCAGGTTGATACCCGCCAGGATGCCACTGGCCGCCGACTCAGTATACCCCTCCACCCCGGTGAGCTGGCCGGCGAAGATCAAGTCCGGCCGCTCCTTGAGCGATCCGTGAGGCGTTAGACAGGCGGGGAAGTTCAAGTAGGCGTTGCGATGAATGGAACCCCACCGAAGGAACTCGCATTGTTCGAGGCCGGGGATCAACTGGAAGACGCTCTTTTGCTCTCCGATGCGGAGCCGCGTCTGGAAGCCCACGAGGTTCCACATCTGCCCGGCGCGATCCTCTCTCCTGAGCTGCACCACCGCATAGGGGCGTTCCCCGCTCCGCGGGTCGGCCAGCCCGATCGGCTTCATGGGGCCAAAACGAAGTGTGTCCTCCCCTCGGGACGCCATTACCTCCACCGGAAGGCACCCCTCGAAATACGGCACCGCGTCCCAGTCGGGCCCATCGTGCACGTCCCCTTCGAGAAGAGCATTGATGAAGACCAGGTACTCCTCTTTGGTCATCGGGCAGTTGAGGTAGTCACTGTCCTCCTCGAAGCGGCCAGCCTCGAAGACGATGCTCTCATCCAGAGAGTCACGATGTACGATGGGCGCGATGGCGTCGTAGAACGCGAGCCCCTCATTGCCCAGAGCGCCCTGGATGGCCGAACTCAGAGCGTCGGACGTAAGAGGGCCTGTCGCCACGATGGCCGGACCCTCAGGAAGCGTCTCGCTCTCCTCCCGCACGACGTCGATACCCGGGTGAGAAACGACGGCACGGGTCATGGCCTCGGAGAAAAGCTGCCGGTCGACCGCCAATGCCGAACCGGCAGGTACGCACGTCTCATCGGCACAGTCGAGAAGAACCGAACCGAGGGCTCGCATTTCCCTCTTGAGTTGGCCGTGTGCGTTCTTGGGATGGACGCTCTTGAAGGAGTTCGTGCAGACCAACTCGCCCAGATTCTCACTCTGGTGCGCCTCAGTGCCACGCACTGGGCGCATCTCAAGCAGGGTGACGCCGTGCCCGGCGTGCGCGAGTTGGAGCGCCGCCTCGCATCCGGCGAGACCACCCCCGACTACGATGACGCGATCGCTCATCGGCTCATCCGCTACGCGCTCCCCATGCTTGTCTGGGAATCGGCCCTATTTCCGTGCCCCACTCTTACGCCGCCCTGGCTTCTTCTTCTTCTTGCGGGCCTCGACAAGCATCGACACCGCTTTATCCATCGTGAGGTCGCCCGGCTCCATGTCCTTGGGTAGACTCGCGTTCGCCTGCCCATCGGTCACGTACGGGCCATAGCGGCCGGACAGAATCTGAACGTCCACACCCGTCTTCGAGTGGGCCCCGAGTTCCTTCAGGACTGTTCGTCCGCCCTTCTTCTGGTTGAGAAGCGCGACGGCTTCGTCAATGGAAACCGTGAACATCTGGTCTTCATTCGCCAGGCTCGCGAACTTTTTCTCTCTCCGCACGAAGGGCCCATAGCGGCCCAATCCGGCCACAACCTCCTTGCCGGTCTCCGGATCCGTACCCACCGTTAGTGGTAATGAGAGCAGCCGCAACGCATGGCCGAGATCCACGCTATCCGGCTCGGTGCCCTTGGGTAGGCTGGTTCTCTTGGGCTTGGCCCCATCTTGACCCTCGCCGAGTTGAACGTAGGGTCCATAGGGCCCGATTTTGGCGTACACTGTCAGACCCGTCACCTCGTCGACACCGACCTTGTAGTCCTCGGGTGTGCTGTCGATCTGCCGCTTCCCCTTACATGCCGGGTAACCGGAACAACCCAAGAACCTACCGAAGCGATTCCATCGCACTTGCATCGGCTCGCCGCACACGTCGCACGTCTCCCCCTCCGCGGCCAGGATTTCTTTGATGATTTCCTCGGACCGGGCCCCGCCCTGCTCGAGTTGGCTCTGAAACGGCGGATAGAACTCCTCGAGGAGGGCCCGCCACTCGAGTTCGCCCTCCTCTACCCGATCCAGTTCGCTCTCCATCCGGCTCGTGAACTCGACGTCGAAGATGTTGGGAAACACACGGACGAGTAGCTTCGACACCGTATCTCCGAGCGGCGTCGGCATGAACCGCCGCTCCTCATAATCGACGTACCCACGGTCCTGAAGCGTCGAGATGATCTGCGAGTAGGTGGACGGTCGGCCTATGCCCTTCGCTTCGAGCTCCTTGACGAGCGAAGCCTCACTAAAACGCGGAGGGGGCTGCGTGAAGTGCTGGATCGGGTCGATGCCCTTCACGAGCGCAGTGTCGCCCACTTCCATATCCGGGAGAGCATCGAGGTCATCGATTGGACGGCGATCACCCGCCTCGGTCGCCTCTACATAAAGTCGCGTGAAGCCCTGGAACTTCAGGATAGACCCCGTGGAGCGGAACTGATATTCGCGACTCTTGCCCGTCAGGGCGAAGTCGATGGTCGTCGTGTCGTACAGAGCCGGCGACATCTGGCCGGCCACGAAGCGAAGCCAAATCAGTTCGTAGAGCCGCGCCGTGTCGTCCGTTAGGAACTCACGTGCGTCATCGGGATGAAGGGTCGGGTCGGTTGGCCTAATCGCTTCGTGGGCGTCCTGGGCAGCCTGTTGTTGCTGGCCAGCCCAGAGCCGGGGTGACGGATTGACATAGTCCTCACCGAATGCCCCGTTGACCCATTTTCGAGCGGCTTCTACCGCGCCCGGGGCGACCCGAGTGGAATCGGTTCGCATATACGTAATGAGCCCTACGGCTCCACGGCCGCCGAGATCAATCCCCTCATACAGCTTTTGTGCGTTGGACATCGTCCGCTTGGCGGAGAACCGAAGCCGTTTGGACGCAGCCTGCTGAAGTGTGGAAGTCGTAAAGGGCGGCAGCGGATTCCTTCGCCGCTCCCGGCGCTTCACTTCCGATGCTGTGAAGTCGGCGTTTCGAACCGCCGCCACGACAGCCCCGGCCTGCTCCTCATTGTCCAGCGTGAACGCCTTGCCGTCGATCTTGTGGAGCCGGGCCTCGAACGGCTGCTCTTCCTTCTCTAGGCGGGCCGTGATGGACCAGTACTCGACCGAATTGAAGGCCTGGATCTCGTCCTCTCGCTCACAGATCAGTCTGAGCGTCACCGTCTGAACCCGGCCGGCCGAGAGTCCGGGCCTGATCGGCTTCCACAGGAACGGACTGACTTGATATCCGACCAAGCGATCTAGAATTCTGCGTGCCTGTTGCGCATCGACCTTGTTGAGATCCAGAGCCTCCGGGGATTGGATAGCACTCTCGACAGCGCTCTTGGTGATTTCGCGGAAAATCACCCGCTCGAAGCGACTCTGGTCGTCGTCGAAGCCGAGGTGGTGGGCGACGTGATAGGCGATCGCCTCGCCCTCGCGATCCGGGTCGGTCGCCAGGATGACACCCTCGGCCTTCTCGGCCTTGCTCGCGATCTCATTGAGAATCGGTCTCGCGCGGTGGATCGTCTCGTATTTGGGCTCGAAGCCGTGGTCGACGTCGACTCCGAGTTCCTTCTTCGGCAGGTCCCGCACGTGCCCGACTGAAGCGATCACATCATAGCCAGCGCCCAGATACCGGCCTATCGTCCTGGCTTTGGCGGGGGATTCGACGATGACCAGCTTCACGTTGTTCCTTGTCGTGTCATCAGATTCATCATCTCGATTCTGTCATCAGTTTTATGACCTCACCTGCCAACTCCAGAGGACCGTACTGTTCTGAGTCCAGCGCGTACCGAGCTCGACGGTACGATGCTTCCCGGACAAGTAATAGCGCCGTAGCCCGATCCGTCACATCTCCTCCCTCGAGGAGAGGACGCGTGGGCCCTTCCTGCGATGCCCGGCGAACCGCTTCGGCCGGCGACACCTGGAGCCAAACGCTCATCGTATCTTCAGTGACCATTTTCCAGGATCCCGGCTGCGCCGGCCAGCCCCCCCCGGAAGCCAGCACCACATCGCTCCGGGCAAACAGCTCCTCAGCTACGACGGATTCGAGGCGGCGAAACTCCGCCTCGCCATCCTCCGCAAAGATCTCAGACACGCACTTGCCGGCGCGCGCTTCGATCACGGTGTCGAAGTCCTCGAAGTCCCATCCCAATCGTGACGCCAACTCTCTACCGACGCTGGATTTCCCACTCGCCATGAAGCCGACGAGCAAGATCCTCTCCGGCGTGTCACCGTTCGCCATATCCGCGCTCGCCGAGGTACGCGACGTACGACTCGAAGTTCCGTCGGACCTCGCTCATCGCGTCCCCACCGAACTTCTCGAGAAACGCATCGGCCACGACGAGGGCCACCATGGCCTCCCCGACCACCGCCGCCGCCGGAACCGCGCAAACGTCGCTGCGCTCGACGGCGGCGTCCGCTGGTGATCCATCGCGCATGTCGACGCTGGGCAAGCGTTTCCTCAACGTCGAGATCGGTTTCATCGCGGCTCGCACGACCAACGGCCCACCGGTGGTCACGCCCCCTTCGAGCCCGCCCGCCCGGTTCGAGGACCGACCGATGCGGCCCGCTCTGCCGGCCGACTCATCGGCCACGATCGGGTCGTGAACCTGCGATCCAGGCCGGCGCGCTCCCTCGAAGCCCACGCCGATCTCAACGCCTTTGATGGCTTGGATAGACATCATCGCGCCCGCCAAGCGACCATCCAGCTTGGTGTCGTACGACACGTAGCTGCCGAGGCCGGCGGGCAGGCCCCGCACGACCACTTCAAAGATGCCCCCAAGTGTATCGCCGTCTTCCTTGGCCTGGTCGATGGCCGCGATCATGAGGGCGGCCGCCGCCTCGTCCAGCGTGCGGAGCGGTGACGTGTCGACGGCACCATTCAGATCCTCCGGCAACTCGTCGGGCACCTGCGCCTCCACCGCCCCGATCGACGTGACGTGGCTCCCTATCGTGATTCCGAAGTCCGCGAGTAGCTTCTTACAGACCGCCCCACAGGCGACGCGCGCGGCAGTCTCACGGGCGCTGGCCCGCTCGAGGATGTCCCGGGTGTCACGCCTGTCGTACTTCAACAACCCCACGAGGTCTGCGTGGCCCGGACGCGGGAGGTAGAGCGATCGTAAGGCTTTGGGATTGCCGTCCGGATCGGGTGGCAGTGGCGACATCGACTCCTGCCAGTTCTCTGAATCCAGATTCCAGATGACCAGCGCCACGGGGGATCCGAGCGTTTCCCCGAGGCGGATACCCGAGATTACCTCGGCGCAGTCGGACTCGATCTTCATGCGACGACCGCGCCCATATCCACCCTGACGGCGTTGGAGGTCGGGATCGACATCCCGGGCCATCTCGAGCGAGAGGCCGGCCGGGAGGCCCTCCAGCAGCGCCACAAGGCCTCGCCCGTGGGACTCCCCCGCAGTTCGGAACGACAGTCGCTTCATCAAGCGTTTCTCAATCCCCAGCGCGGATCATTGTTAGTGGAACGGCCCGCTACCATAAAAGGGAACCCCGGTGGGCGTCTACACCCACCGGGGTTTTTCCCCGCAACAAGCCGAGGCGAGCTGGAGGGAGGGAGTTAGTTTCTCGTCGGGTGGAGGTCGAGCACGTCGCCCTTGCAAACGTTGACAAGATGAAAGCCCGCCGGATGGCCGTTCCACAACCTCCACTCCAGCGCGAAACTCGAGAGGGTGACGGGCCGATAGAGGCGGACCCCAGCCACCACCTGCGGCCAATACGAAGAGGACAACGCATCGACGCCGCGTCCCTCGGCCACCACGGGATTGCCCTCGATGATCGTGTTGTCGTCGTAGGCGAAGCCGTTGAGCACGGAGTTGCCGTACGTGCCCACCACTACGAGGAGCACCAGCAGGGCGGCACGCCTCAGTGGGATCGCGCTAACGGGATTCACCAGGACTGAGCCCGGATCAGTCCGGATCGGCCACAGTAGGCACCGTGGTCTCCGACTCTCCCGCACCGTCCGGAGCGCTGGGGAGCGCCGGACGTCCGTCCGCCAGCGTCCGTCCCTCCCAAGGCTGTACCTTGGGAGCCTGCCAGGGATCGGTCCTTGGGCCGAAGAGATTGGAGCGAAGGATGTGATAGAGGGCGGCCACGCCGTCCCTCCAGTTGATCTTCTTCCCCTCCGCGTACGAGCGCCCGTCATAACTGATCGGAAGCTCGTAGATACGCGCCCCCGCCTGAGCCAGGCGCGCGGTCACCTCTGGCTCGAAACCGAAACGGTTCGCCGACAAGGGCAGGCGCTTCAGAAGATCGGCATGGACGACCTTATAGCAGGTCTCCATGTCGGTGAGGTTGAGGTCCGTGAACATGTTACTCAGCAACGTCAGAAAGCGATTACCCATCATGTGCCAGAAGAACAGCACGCGGTGAGGGCCACCGAGAAAACGTGACCCGTATACGGCATCTGCCTTGCCGGCCAAGATCGGCTGCATGAGCGTGGGTAATTCGTGCGGATCATACTCCAGATCCGCATCCTGAATCGCGATTATATCGCCGGTGGCCCGCTCGAAACCGGCCCGGAGCGCTGCACCCTTGCCCTTATTCTCGTCTTGGAACACGAGAATATCGATCACCCCCTCGTCCCGTAGGCGCGACAACAAATCGCGTGTGCCGTCCGTGGATCCATCATCGACCACAATCACTTCGACTTCCAAGCGGACCTCACGAACCCGCTGGAGGAGGACCCCCACACTCCGGATCTCGTTGTACGCGGGGATAACCACCGACAGCCTCACCCGGTCCCACGCGAGATCACCGTGCCTTCTACTATCCACTCCCCGGAAACTCGGCGTGGTCATGTGGATCCAATCCTCGATATTTGAAGGCCCGCTTCAGGAACGGGCGCATGAGCGTTGGAGACCGTGACTGCGATACGGATCATGAAGCTGGTCACACCTCGATCCCGTACCGATTGAGCTTCCGGTACAGAGTGGAGGGATCGATGCCGAGAACCTCAGCCGCTTTTGCCTTGTTGCCCTCCTCGGCCGAAAGCGCCCATTGGATGTACGCCCTCTCGATCACTTCCATCGAAGGATTTGGGGGGAGGTGATCCGTGACCAGCGGTTTCACATCGGTGGCTCGCACGCCCTCGGGCAGGTGATCCACCAGGAGAATCCTCCTCTCCTCGTTCATACCGCCGCCTGTTGCTTCGGCACGGAAGCCACGTCCGTGCCCGTGCCCGGCAACAGGACCACGAATCGAGTCCCTCCCTTCGGCACCTCCTCGACGTACAAGGCCCCACCGTGTGCCTGGACGGCGCGATGAACGGCCGCCAAGCCGAGACCGCTTCCCCCCTTACGGGTCGTATAGAAGGGCGCAAAGATGCGCCCGACGTCCCCGGGCGGAATCCCCGGTCCGGAATCCCTGACGCTCAGGCACACCGGCTGGGAGGCGCTGCCAGGAAGCAGGCCCTCTTCGGACCGATCCTTGAGGGAGATCTGGACCGTGTCCCCGGGGCCGCTGAACTGAACGGCATTGAGGATCAAGTTGAAGGCCAGGCGGTGAAGGAGATCCGCGTCCCCCGGTAGGATCAGACGGCCTTCGAGGCCCTCCTCCTCGATGCGGATCTCGGCTTTACAGTCGGGATGCTGCTTTACCAATTCCACGGCCTGCCGGACCACCCAGGTGAAGTCCATTTTGGCCTTCTCTCCGAGGCGCATCACTGAGAAATCTAGAAATTCGTTGAGCAACCGGCTCAAGCGATCCGACTCCGGCAGCACAAGCCGCTGAAGGAGCGCACGATCCTCTGCCGGAAGGCTAGGGCTGTCGAACTGTTCCACCGCGCTCCGGATCGAAGCCAAGGGGTTCTTGATTTCATGGGCCAGCGAAGCACTCAGTTCAGGAACGGCCTCGAGTCGTTCGTTTCTGCTATTCAGGGCCTGGATCCGCTCCAGATCCGTGATGTCCTGAAAGATCGCCGTGACGGATGGGCCCTCTCCCTTGTGACTTTCGAGCACCGTCGTGCTGATGCCCAGCACCAGATCGCCCGTCGGCCTTTTGACGGACGCCGTCTGGCGGTTGCCCGGGCGGAGTCCGCTCATGCTCCTCCTGAACGCGTCGGCAAGCCCCGGCGCCACGTCCGCGACCACGTCCAAAATGGGAGCGCCATGCCACTGCTCGAGGGTCAAGTCCAAGAACCGTTCGCCGGCTGTGTTGAGGTAGCCGAGTCTCCCGCCATCGACGACAGTGAGCACACCCGTTGAGATGTTCGTGAGGATGTCCCCCGTGTCGAGCCGTAAGCGCACGAGTTCAAACTGTACCTCGCTGAGCGCGAGCCAGGTTCCTTGGACGCGGTCCCCCAGCCAACCCGTGATGAGAGCGGCGACGGCAAAGAGCCCGATCTGGAGGCCAGCCGCGTTCAGATCCAAGCTCTCGGGACGGCCCCATACAAGATCCTCGAAGTAGAGAATGGAAGAGAGGGCCCGATGAGGACGCCGCCCGGCAAGGGCAACAGAAGAGCCCCCTCTGTGATCACCAAGATATAGAGGGGAACGAAGACGACATCGCCGCCGCCCGATGTGATATGGATGACCGCCGTGACGAGCGCCGCGTCGAGAATGACCTGGGCGTACAGGAAGTTCTTGCCGGCCGGGTTGCCGCGTATGTCGGTGTGCCACACAGAAGCCAGCGTGACCGCCATCGTGATGATGAACAGGAGGGTCGCAATGCGCGTGGCCTCCGGGGAAGCGGAGAACCAGGCCACCATCATGCCGACGAAAATCCAGGTCGCCAGGGTCATGCGGCCTACGTAGACCCAACGGAGGAGTCGGGTTCTGCCGAACTCGTACCTCTTTGACGTCTCCGGCCTCACAACCGAACTCCAATCAGGATGAGTCAGCGTAAAACTGGGATGCTATCTCACGCTATTACTCAGCATGGCACAGTGCAATGCTTCTATCTGGCGTTTTGCAAAAGGGCAGCGGCAGCGTCTCAGAGCTCCGGCCGCGGAACAACTCGGATCTCTCCGAGGAGCGAATATGAGAAGCCAGAGAGCCGCCCCACCGGCCGCAGCTCTGCCGTGTCCACAAATGAAGATCCCTCCACGATGGTAAGTGCGGGATCCAGACGCACACCTTTTACTTCGCCGAGCACCAACCCGCCGGCTTTGCCCAGTTCCACGTGCTTATAGAGTTCGCATTCCAGTACCGCGGGACAATCCGCCACATAAGGCGCGTCGACGGTTTCGGCTTCGGCCACAGACAGTCCAGCGAAAGCGAACTCGTCATCCTCCGGGGGTAAGCTCGCTGCGGTTTGGTTCATCGCCTCGAGCTGCGGTTCAGTGACGACATTCACACAGAAGTTACCCTGGTCCAGGATGTTGCGGAGTGAATCCTTGGCCACTCCTCCTCGTGTCCCGATGGACAAGCTCACGAGCATGGGTGATGACGCCACCGCAGAGAAGAAGCTGAAAGGAGCCACATTGAGAACGCCGCCCGTACTCCGGGTCGATACCCAGCCGATGGGGCGAGGTACGACGAGCGACGTGAGCAGCTGGTACCGCTCACGGGCATCGGCAACGTCGGTACGGATTACTCTATGCCGAAGGTGCCCTTCCGGGTCGCCGGGCAACTAGAGGTACTCCTTCAACAGGCCTACCGGTCCGTGGGTACCGTGAGGAGCTGACCGGCGTAGATGCGGCTGCCCCGGATGTCGTTGGCGGCCCTCAGCTCAGGTACGGTCGTCCCGTGGCGCCGGGCGATGGTCCAGAGTGAATCACCCTCCCGGACCATATAGCGTGACACAGCCACAACTCGGTCCGCGGAACCGGCGGAAGCCGACAGCTCCCTGACGTAATCCGCGTAGAGCCCTGGGAAAACCGCCACATGATAATGCGGCGGCCGCCGTTCCCTCGTTGCCTCCAGCACACCGGCCCCCTCTAGGTAGAGGAGTGTACTCTCCAACCAGTACCGGCATACCGAGTTCAAACTCGTGCGAAAATCAACGGCCATACCCGTGGGATGAACGGAGAGCGTCGAGGCGTTCCGGGGCTGTCCGCTCAAAGGACGGGTGAGGCTCGTAACGACCAACCTCTCACCGCAAGCCCGGCGGTGTTGTCCTCCCAGGCGTTCGACGAAGAGCTTCACTTCCGGACGGCTGTACGGGAAAGACACGTTGTGAAGCTCGAAGTCCGGAGTACTCCTCAAACGGACCAAGTAACCCGCATCGGCAAACTGCTGCACCTGCGCGTCTGTCCGCAGGAACGTGAAGTTATTGGCCCTGGCACGCGCATACATTCTTTTGACGGAAGCCTCAGAGCCCCGAAGGGCCTGCCCTTCGAGAGGGTCCATCCCCGACGCCAGAAACACCGAAAGCCCAACCAGTAGGCTCATATGTCGAACCATCCGCACCCTCTCGAAGTCGGGAGTCCCGTCGAGTCAAAGCATTTTGGCATCCCGAATCAGGACACCTGCCTATTTCTAAACATACGCATCTCGAAACACAAGGATCCCGTTTACGCTCGTCGGCCGTCAGCGACTCACCCCGTGGCGGCGGAATAGTTAGCTGCCACGACGTCCCAATTGACCACGTTCCACCACGCTGAGATGTAGTCGGGCCGACGGTTCTGATAGTTCAGGTAGTAAGCGTGCTCCCACACATCCACGCCGAGAATGGGTGTCGACCCCTCGGAGAGCGGGTTGTCCTGGTTAGCGGTGGAAGACGCGGCGAGGTCGCCGGAGGGTCCAACCGTAAGCCAGCCCCAGCCCGAGCCGAACTGCTTCCCTGCAGTGGCACCGAGAGAGGTCTTGAAGTCATCGAACGATCCGAAAGCACCGTCGATGGCCTCCGCCAGCTCTCCGGAGGGCTCGCTCTCACCGCCGGGCGCCATGAGCGCCCAAAACAATTCGTGGTTTACGTAGCCGCCTCCATTGTTTCGTACGGCGGTGCGGATCGCTTCGGGAACGTCAGCCAGCCCTACGAGGAGCTGCTCCCCCGAATGACCGTGCAAATCCGGATACCCCTCAAGGGCGGCGTTCAGATTGTTGGTGTAGCCTTGATGGTGCTTCCCATGGTGGATCTCCATCGTACGAGCGTCGACGTGCGGCTCGAGCGCATCATAGTCATATCCCAATGCAGGCAGTTCAAACGGATATCCCATCGTTGTCTCTCCTCTGATCAGCGGGTTGCTCGTTACGCCACCCTTTCGCCGCGATGGCGCCGTGGTCGCGCAGCGAAAGGGATTGTACCGTACTTCGATTATCCTTCGCAAACGAAGGCTAATGAAAACAGCCTTACCGTTGGACGCGTCGTAAACTTGTCGAAATCCCCGGAACGTCAATCTTCCCACATGACACCCATGGCACCGAACGAGTCTGGTCAATCCCGACGCATCCTCCTTGTCGATTGCGACGCGTTCTTCGTTCAAGTGGCACGGCTGGAGGATCCAGAGGGCGCCGGGAAGACGGACTTGCTCCTGGTCGGCGGCTCCCAAACGGGGCGTGGCGTCGTCACGGCGGCGTCCTACGGCGCACGCCGGTTCGGCGTGCGGTCCGCGATGCCCACCGCGCAGGCCCTGCGCCTATGCCCTGGCGCTACCGTCGTGGGCGTCCCACGTCGGGCGTGCGGTCACAAGAGCCGCGAGATCAGATCCTGTCTCGAAAAACTCGCCCCGGTCGTGCAGGCCGCATCGATCGACGAGTTCTACCTGGACCTCGCCGGCACCGATCGCCTCTTCGGCGAGTCCTTGGAAGTGACCGCCCATCGCATTCGGAAAACCGTCCTTGAGGAGACCCAAATCTCAGTGTCCATCGGAGGTGCGACGCGCAGAATGATCGCGAAGCTGGCCTCCGATGTCGCCAAGCCCGGAGGCGTGCACATCGTCCCGACGGGCCAGGAGGCGGAGTTCATGAAGAGACTGGACCTCGCCGACATCCCGGGAGTGGGCCCATCCCTCGTCGAGGCGCTGCGAAAACGGGGGCTGGTTAGGATCGAAGATGCGCTGGGGGTCCAGGAGACGTGGCTCGAAAGGTGGTTCGGAACTCATCGGGGGCGCTGGCTCTATCGGCGCATGCGAGGACTGGACTCGTCTAGGGTGGATCCACGGGAGCCCCGTAAATCGATCAGCTCGGAGCGCACGTTCTTCCAGGACTTGAAGTCGGATGAAGACCTGGAGCGTATGCTCCTACGCCTCTGCAGATCGGTCACCCACACGCTCCGCAAGGCGGGCCTTCGCGCCCGAACGATCACCGTCAAGCTCAGGGACGGTGACTTCAAGACGCGTTCGCGCTCACGCACGGTGATGGAGCCGCTTGAAACCGAGGGAGCCACGTACCGGATCGCCCGGGAACTCTTGGCCGAGCTGAGAATCCAGCGCCGGACTCCGGCGCGCCTCCTCGGAGTGGGCCTGACCAACTTGGGCTCGGGCGACGATCCCGTTCAATTCGGACTGTTCGAGGAGAAGGTACGCTTGGAGGGCCACCGAGAACGGACTCTAGGCCACGTTGTGGACGGTCTACGCGAGCGCTTCGGAGACGGCGCCGTCCTGCCCGGCCGCATCATCGGTGACTGACATGAGGGCAAGGTATCGGCCGTCGGAGCCCCTCCAGATTACTTCCATGTCCCACCCCGCAAGCCGGGCCCTTGTGTCCAGCGTGTCCGGATCGACGAACAGCTGCGGAAAGACATCACCCACGTGTTCTCCGACCGAAAGCTGGTATTGTAGCTCGCCGATGTAACCGTCGTCGTCGTCACCCTCCGCATCCATGTCATCGCGCAAGTCGGTGGAGTCGAGGATGAGCGCCCCGCCCGGCTCGAGCACCTTGGCCGCGGCCCCGAGCAACCGATCGAGACCCGACAGGGTCTCCGTGATCATCGAGCCGTTCATGAGCAGGATCACCGTGTCGTATACCTTGTCGGACGGTACCTCGAAGACAGTCCCCTCCCTGGCGTCCTCCACCCCCCGCTCCCGCATGATCCGGACGGCTTCCGGTATCCGGTCCAACGCGGTGACCTCGTGGCCCCGAGCTTGAAGCACCAGTGCATGGGCACCCACACCGGCTCCGATGTCGAGGACTCGCGGGCCGCATCGGCCGAGCGCGATGGACTCCCAATCCTCGAACGCTTTCTCTGTGCGAAAAAAGAACGACCCTAGGATTTCTTCGGTCTGCCCGAAGTCATTCCGGACGGTCACGGCGACGTCCTCTCCGCGATCGTGGAACGCCGTCAATGCCGCCCTGAGAGGAGACCACGGCGTGCTCAAAGAAAGACCCTGGTCTGGAGGCCCCGCAGCTGAGACACTCCTGGAACTAGACCTTGCCGGTCGTCTTCCAGGGCTTCCTCTCGAAATAGTCGTCCGTGAGCTTTTTGATCGTACCCGAAAGCAGAACCAGGGCGATCAAGTTGGGGAGGATCACGATCCCGAGCGCAATGTCGCCCAATTCCCATACAAGATTCAGTGCGACCAGCGCGCCCACGAAGTGCATGATCAGGTACACGACCTTGTAGGGTAGAACGGCTTTCTCACCGAATAGGTAGATCGCGCAGCGGTCCCCATAATAGCTCCAGGATATGGCGGTCGAGATGCCAAACAGAAAGACCGAGAAGATCACGACGTAATGCCCCCAGTCGCCGAGAGGCGACAGTCCCTTTCGGAAGGCATACATCGTGAGCGGCGCTCCACTTTCCACCGCCATCCCCCAGAGCGACGAATAAACGTTGCCCCCGGCGTCGACGGCCTCGCCTCGCGAGGGGAACACCGAACCCGTGAACGGCTGCGTCATGCCCTCGTCGGTGTAAAGCTCCTCTACCGCCACCTCATGCCACGCAACGAGAGCCGCACTCCCCGCAATCTGCGTTCCATTTTGAACCTGGATCTCAGCCGGTGCCGCAACGTCTTCATATCCGGCTCCCGCGTCTCCAGACACCCAACTGAGATCACCACCGGCAAGCGTGACCTCGGTGGGGATACGCTCATTGTAGACGCCCATCATGACGATCACGAGCGCCGTCATGGTGACGATCACGAGGGTGTCGATAAAGGGCCCGAGCAGGGCGACGACCGCCTCGGAGACGGGCTCCTCTGTCTTCGCGGCCGCATGCGCGATGGGTGCCGAGCCCTGACCCGCCTCATTGGAGAAGAGTCCTCGATTGACCCCCCAGGTCATGGTGACCATGATGGCCCCCACCCCGGTTCCGGCCACACCAGCCGTGGGATTGAACGCCTCGCTGAAGATGGTCACGAACGCGGGGATCACGTCCCCGATGTTCATGAGAACGATGAATAAGGCGGACAATACGTAGACCCCGGCCATCAAGGGGGCTAGGATACTCGTGATACGCCCAATGCGAGTGATGCCTCCCAGAATCACTGAGGACACGATCGCCACCAGGACCATACCGGTGATGAAGGGGGCGACGCCGAACGCGGTCTCCGCCGTGTCGGCCACAGTGTTCGCCTGAATGGCGTTCCCCGTGAAGAAGGCCGTGAATCCGAGCATGGCTGCGAAGAACACGGCCATCCATTTCCAGTTCGGCCCGAGTCCGTGCTCAATGTAATACATGGGTCCGCCCGAAACGGTACCCACAACCTTCCCCGCGTCGGCATGCACTGAGCGGTAATGCATGGAAAGGACGACTTCAGCATACTTGGTGGCCATGCCCAGGACTGCGGTCAGCCACATCCAGACCAAAGCACCGGGGCCTCCCCAGTGAACGGCCAGCGCGACACCCGCAATGTTGCCGATACCGACCGTGGCTGAAAGCGCCGTCGTGAGCGCTTGAAAGTGCGAGACGTCGCCTGTGCTTTCGGGATCGTCGTAGCGGCCCGTGGCGACTGCGACGCCATGGCCGAAATGCCGCAACTGGATGAAGCCGAGGCGGAGCGTAAGGAAGGTCCCGGCCCCGATGAGGGCGATGACCACGAGGGGAATGGTCGAGTCCCCCACAGGAATTCCCCACTCCCATACGAAGATCCGGACAGCAGTGACGACGTTCTCGAGGGTTTCCATTACTCATCCCTAGAAGGCTGTTGAGAAGGTAGAGCGGGCCACCCTTCTGCTAGGAAGGCTATTGAAGTGGAGGAAGATTGTGTGGTGGGGTCACGCAGGCAAGGCAATCCGAAAGCCTCGGGTCACTGAGAAGGCTGTACTCCTTCAGCAGCCTTCAAGGATCCGACAACATCCTGCTGAGGGGGCGTCCACCGACCGGGTGCAGGTGGACGTGATAGACTTCCTGGCCGACGTGGTCCCGACAGTTCAGGATCAGCCTGTATCCCTCCTGGTCGGTGCCCTCTTCCTCAGCGAGCCTGGCAGCCACCCGGATCATACGGCTCGATGTGGATGTCGGAGACGCCCTTGCGGACCGCGTCGGTGAGGAGGCCGTTGATGAACTTTACGACCGGCGCTTCCTCGACCTGGACCTGAAGGGCAGCGAGGCTCTCCTCCTCATCCTCGTTCTTCGACAAACTCGAGGTCCTCTTCGAGAAAGTCGCCAAGAAGATCATCTACCTGGTCCTCAGAGACGCCGTAATACTTCTCCAGATGCTTCCGCAGCGTGTACTCTCCGACGATTACCGGCTCGATATCGTACCGGGTCTTGAACCGGAGGACATCGATGGCTTCCATCTCAGACGGGTTGGCCATAGCCACCGTCAACGTCCGGCCCACCCTGCGCAGCCGAAGCACGAGGTGTTTGTATGCCACCTCCCCGTCGATGAGCTTATAGATCTTGGCGTCGACCTCAACCTTCTCGAGGTCGACGGCCGGAAGGCGGTACTGCTTGGAGAGCATCCGAGTCAATTCGTTTTCGCCCACGAACCTGAGCTTGACCAGAGAGAACCCTATACGCGTGCCGCTTTCCTTGGCGTCTGCCAGCGCATCTTGAAGTTTTTTGCCATCGATGAGGCCTTCACGAACAAAAAGGTCACTGAGGCGAAGTTCTGCGACGTTGGTTGCCATCGCTTGGAGGCCCTCCGCGGGGCGAGAATTACTTGGAAACGTTTGTGTCCCAAACCCAAAGTTAGAAGCGGGAGCCCCCGAACTGCAAGAACAAAAAACTCAACGTCCGACGATTACGAGAGCCCTAATCCGTTCAATCGTGGCGGGGCCGATTCGGCGGACTGATTCAAGCTCCTTCAACCCCCGGAATCTCCTGAGGTCCTGTCGCAACGTGAGAATGCGCTCAGCCATGACTGGGCCGACCCCCGGAAGCCTCTGCAACTCTTCACTGCTCGCACGATTGAGGTCGAGGCGGCTCGGCTCGCCGGCGTGGCGGCCCAAGTCTGGACGATAGGGTCGGGCCGCGCACTCAAATCAGGGCTAGGTCGACCACTGGAGGTGCGGTGTAATTCTGGCGAGGGTGGTTGAAGACGCGCCGTGTCCGGGAGGGCCGTTGATCCTTGCCCAAGTGCTGCCGGCGGCGTGATCATTGTAAGGACCAGAATGGCTAACGTCAGAGCCATGAATCGGCTGCTCCGCTAGGATCGGATCTCGCCGCACGGTGTAAGGGTGTCGACATGAGGATCATCACCAAATATCTAATCCGCCAGCACACCGGACCGTTCCTCTTCGCATTCTCGGCTCTCACCGGTCTCCTTTTTCTGAACGCGGTCGCTTTACGGATGGACGACCTCGTCGGAAAGGGGCTCCCTTGGAGTGTGATCGGGGAGTTCTTACTCCTGTCTCTCCCTCACACAGTCGCGCTGACGCTCCCCATGGCCATCCTTGTATCTGTACTCTACACATTCAGCGAGCTTACCGCCGCGAATGAGATTGCCGCCATGGCCGCGGGTGGTATCAAGCCGTTCCGGATTCTCCTCCCGCTCCTAGGGGTCGGTACGATCCTGGCAGGCGTGATGCTGTTTTTCAACGATCGAGTGCTCCCCGAAGCGAACCACAGACTCAAGAACCTGATCATCGACATCTCTCAGAAGAGTCCCACATTCGTGCTGCGTGAGCGGGTCATCAATGAGATCGAGACCGAGGACCGACGTGGAGCGGTGTACCTGCAGGCCGCGACCATCGATCGCGTCACGAACGAACTGACTAAGGTCGTCATCTACGATCTGAGCGACCCGAGCGCTCACCGAACGACGTACGCGACGAGGGGAACGATGGCGTTCAGCGACAATCGCTCCGACCTGTATCTGACCCTCTATGACGGTGATGTCCTGGAAGCTGAGCAAGGTCGCTCCGGTGAATTCAACCGATCGGAATTCGACGTCCAGATCGTTCCACTGAGGGGGGTCGGAGACGAACTCGAGCGCCGAGAGGGAGGCGTCGGCCGCAGCGATCGCGAGATGTCCATCGCCCTGTTGAAGGCGGAAATCGACAGCCGGGCAGAGAATCTCGACCGAGTTCGCCAACAGAGTCTGAGACAGGCCCAGCTAACAATCACGGATGCCCTTGGGTATCCGCCTCCGGAGTCGACTGAGCCGAACCAACCGGAGTCGGTTTCCCGAGACCGAGCAGGCTCCGTGATCGGGCGGGGCAGCGGCCAACGGCTCACCGCCGACACTGATGATCTCACTCGCCAAACGGCGTTGACGGGTCGCCAGAACCTCAGCCGGCTTACGGCCCTTCAGTCGGCGTCGGACCAGTTCCGTGTCGAAATTCACAAGAAATATGCGATCGCGTTCGCGTGTATCGTGTTCGTCTTGATGGGCGCCCCTTTGGGTATACGATTTCCACGCGGAGGGATCGGTACGGTCATCGTCGCTTCGGTGGCCATCTTCGCCGTCTACTGGGCGGGCTTGATCGGTGGAGAAAACCTCGCCAATGAAGGTGTGGTGACACCGTTTTGGGCCATGTGGACGGCCGACCTGATCTTCCTCGGAGTCGGTGTCGCTTTGGCTGCGCGGATGAGCCGAACCGTGGGCACCAATCGCGGCGGCGGCCTGAGCGAGGTGCTGTTCAACCTCTCTAATTTTGGACGCAGGATGACGACGCACTATCGAAAAACATGATCAGGATTCTGGACATACTGATCGTGAAGACGTTCCTGCGCATCTTCATCCCCGTCGTTCTCGGCGCCCCCCTCCTGTTCATCGTGGGAGACCTCGTCGAGCAGGTGGACCGGTACTTCGGCAGGGGCCTTACGGTGGGCGAAGTCTCCCTCGCCTACGTCTATATGCTCCCCGAATTCATCTCCTGGTCCTTCCCCATCGCCGCGCTGCTCGCTGCGGTGTTCACGATCCACTCCATGACCCTGCACCGAGAGGTCCTCGCCGCGAAAGCCGGGGGAATCTCGTTTCACCGCTTGATGGCACCGCTCGTGGTGTTGGGACTGCTCCTGACCGGGGTCGGTCTCCTCCTCAGTGAGGCGGTACCCGTGGGCAAGCGACGCTCCGGGCAAATTCTTCGGAGTGAAGAGGTCGGACGCCAATGGCGCGCCGACTTCGTGTTCAAGACCGACGACGACCGAACGTTGACGGTGAGGCGACTCAACGTCTTTCCACCGACGATGAACCAGGTAGTCCTGGAGGTTCCTGCCGGAGCGAACGGGGAGGTGGCACAGCATCTTCAAGCGCTCCGAGTGCCCTTCGACAGCGTGCGCGGATGGACGTTCAAGACTGGGTATCTGCGGATCCTTCCCGACCGCTCCGAACCAATGACCTTGTATTTCGACTCGCTCAGGTCGAGTGGCTTCGGCGAGCCCCCGAGGGGTCTCCTCGGTGCGCCCGACGACGAGGACGAAATGACCGACTCCGAAATCGACCGGATGGTGGCCAACATCACGCGTTCGGGCGGCGACCCGAGCACGTTGCTGGTCAAGAAGGGGCAGCGGAAGGCCATCGCGGTGGCGACCCTGGTGATCATTCTGTTCGGTGGACCCCTCGCGACGAGTTCCCGGAGGGGGGGGACGGCCTACGGAATCGGCGTTGCGTTGGCGTCGACGATCCTCTACCTACTCCTGTTCCGGTTGGCCGGAGCCGCGGGCAACTCGGGAGTGCTCTCGCCGGTGCTGTCGGCGTGGCTTCCCAACCTGTTCTTCCTGGCTTGCGGGCTCATCCTTCTCAAGCGCGTGAGGACTTGAGGCCGAAGCCCCACGTCTTCAAGAGCCCTCTAGCGCCGCCAGAAACTCGATAAACCCCTTCGTCAGGCTGCCCAAAAATATCTCCTGCACGGGTCCGGCGAGGGTGATCTCCATCTCGGCGGTGACGGTCACCTCCACGCTGCCACCGTCCATGCGAACTTCGAACCGGCCGGGGGTGGCACGTCCCGACTGCACCGCAGCGGCCGCGACCGCGCAGGCCGACGTTCCCGAGGCAGAGGTCGGTCCCACTCCTCTTTCCCAGATTCGCGCCTCCAGGGTTCGGCCGTCCAGCACGCGGGCGATCTGCACGTTGGTGCCGTCTGCGAAAGCAGGGTGAACACAGATTCTCGGTCCGATCTCGGCGATGAGCTCGGGCTTCCACTCGACGGGAAAGACTACCGCGTGGGGATTCCCGATCGACACGGGATGGACGATCGGGCTTCCGGCCTCCCCGAGATCGAGTCTTTGGTCCTCGTCCAGGGCTCCCGGGTCGAGCCCAACGGCTCCGGGTCCGTGGCCGGCGTGGCCCATCTCCGCTGAAACATCGTACAAGCCGCGCTCGGGAGGTCCCGACACCTGCAGCTGAACGATATCGCCTCCCACCGACACGTCGAAGGGTACTTGGCCCACGAGCCCCTCGCGGGCCAAGTACGCAGCAAGAATCCGGAGGCCGTTGCCGCTCCGCTCGAACTCAGAGCCGTCCGGATTGAACATGCGGAGGGGAAACGGCCGGCTGGTTCGATCGAGAAGGAGCACGATTCCGTCGCTCCCGGGGCCCCGCCAGCGGTCGCATACCGCGACGATCTTCTCGCCGTCGAGCGCCCAATCGTCGCCGGCCTCGAACACGAGATAGTCGTTTCCGAGCCCATGCGCCTTGAAGAACGCCGAGCAAGCGGAGTCCGTGTCCCACTCTGGTAGAGTCAATTCGCGCTCCCAATCGTCCGTGTCCACGGTCCAGGCTCCCTCAGAAGCCGGGAATATCGTGAACCGGAGCGGACGGGGCGAGGCCTAGGAATCGCCGCACGGAGGCACTACCTTTCGGAGAAACGTTGGAAGGGGTGATTTGAGGCCTATTGCGGCCCGACATAAACCGCTAAAAAGCCAGACCTCGACGCGGAAGGATTGCGGCGGGGTTTTAAATTTCGGATCTCCCCTCCCCATATGCCTCCGAGATACGAGATCGATGGCCAAGTCCACTCCCAATGGCAGTCGCACCGCGGATCTTCAGGAGGCTCTAGCGAGGCGTATCCTCGTTCTCGACGGTGCCATGGGCACCATGATCCAGAGCTATGGGCTGGCTGAGGACGATTTCCGCGGTGAGGTCTACGGCGATCAGCCGGACGCGCTCTTCGGGGCCAATGATCTGCTGTCCATCACACGGCCGGACATCATCCGCGAGATCCACTGGGCCTATCTCGAGGCCGGCTCAGACATCATCGAGACCAACACGTTCAACGCCCAGGCCATCTCGCTCTCCGACTATGGACTCGAAGCGGAGGCCTATCGGCTGAACGTGGCCGCGACCGAGCTGGCCCGAGTGGCCGCAGACGAGATGACCACCCGGACGCCCGACAAGCCCCGCTTCGTGTGCGGAAGCATAGGCCCAACCAACCGTACCGCGTCCATCTCTCCGGACGTGGAGGACCCTGCATTTCGGAACGTCACGTTCGACGAGCTTGTGCAGGCGTACACGGATCAGGCACGAGGGCTCGTGGACGGCGGGGCCGACATCCTCATGATCGAGACGATCTTCGACACCCTCAACGCGAAGGCCGCCGCCTTTGCGATCCTGGGGCTTTTCGAGGAGACCGGTACGTCCCTTCCGGTGATGATCTCAGGAACGATCGCCGACGCCAGCGGCCGCACACTGAGCGGACAGACGACTGAGGCTTTCTACAACTCTATCAGGCACGCCCAACCGTTCTCAGTGGGGCTGAACTGTGCCCTGGGGGCGGAGCAGCTTCGACCCTACCTAGAGGAGTTGTCCCAGATCGCCGACGTGCCCGTGAGTTGTCACCCGAACGCCGGCCTTCCTAACGCCTTCGGCGAATACGATGAAACGCCGGACATCACGGCGGGAATCATCCGGGAGTTCGCCGAAGCAGGATTCGTCAACATCGTGGGCGGCTGTTGCGGTACCATACCCGACCACATCGAAGCGATCGCGGACGCCGTCGCGGACATTCCGTCCCGGACCATTCCCAAGCTCGAACCCCGGTGTCGGTTGAGCGGACTCGAAGCCCTCACGATCGGTCCCGACTCCCTCTTTGCCGATATCGGTGAGCGCACCAATGTCACGGGCTCGAAGCGCTTCCGAGATCTCATCACCGACGACGCTTACGAGACCGCGGTCGAAGTCGCCCGTCAGCAGGTGGCAAGCGGTGCGCAGATGCTCGACATCAACATGGACGAGGGTTTGCTCGATTCGGTCCAGGCCATGACCACGTTCCTGAATCTGCTCGGCTCAGAGCCGGCGGTGAGCCGTATCCCCTTTGTGGTGGACTCGTCGCGCTGGGACGTGATCGAAGCCGGGCTCAAGTGCGTGCAAGGTAAGAGCATCGTGAACTCGATCAGCTTGAAGGACGGCGAGGAGGCGTTCATCGAAAAGGCCCGCCTGGCAAGGCGCTATGGAGCCGCGGTGATCGTCATGGCGTTCGATGAAGAAGGCCAGGCCGACACCGTCGAACGCAAAGTCGCCATATGCGAGCGGGCGGCCCGCGTGCTCCGCGACAGCGTGAAATTCCCTCTCGCGGACGTGATCTTCGACCCCAATATTTTCGCGGTGGGAACCGGCATCGAGGAGCACAATGCGTACGGTATCGCCTTCCTCGAAGCCACCCAGATGATCAAGGAGCGCATACCCGACGTGCACGTGAGCGGAGGGCTGAGCAACGTCTCGTTCGCGTTTCGAGGGAGCCCTCGCGTACGCGAGGCGATGCACTCCGCGTTCCTTTATCACGCCATCCAGGCGGGCTTGGACATGGCCATCGTGAACGCCGGAGCGCTGCCGGTCTACGACGATGTGCCGACCGATCTTCTCAAGGCCGTGGAGGACGTGCTCTTCGACCGGCGCCTCGACGCCACCGAGCGGCTGACGGCACTCGCCGAACAGTACGCTGGAGCGACTCAGGAGCAGGTCGTGATCAACCAGGAGTGGCGATCCGAGCCGGTGGAGGACCGTCTTCGGTACGCGCTCGTCCATGGAATCACGGACCACATCGAGGACGACACTGAGGGGGCGAGGAGCCAACGGGCTCGGGCACTGGAAGTGATCGAGGGTCCCCTCATGGACGGCATGAACGAGGTCGGGGATCTGTTCGGATCCGGAAAGATGTTCCTGCCACAGGTAGTGAAGAGCGCCCGCGTCATGAAGAAGGCCGTGGCTTATCTGGAGCCGTTCCTGAACGCAGAGAAAGCCGAGGACGGCGACACCAGGAAATCCGGGGGACTCGTGGTCATGGCCACCGTGAAGGGCGATGTCCATGACATCGGCAAGAACATCGTCTCCGTCGTGCTCCAGTGTAACGGCTACGAGGTCGTGGACCTCGGCGTCATGGTCCCGGCTGAGACCATTCTTCAGGAGGCGCGGGACCGAAAGGCCGACGTGATCGGCTTGAGCGGCCTCATCACGCCGTCCCTCGACCAGATGGTCCACGTGGCGGCCGAGATGGAGCGCTTGAACTTCGACCTGCCCCTCCTCATCGGCGGTGCGACGACGTCGCGCAGGCACACGGCCGTAAGAATCGAAGGGAAATACAAGGGCCCCACGGTTCATGTCGTGGACGCGTCCCGGTGCGTCCCGGTCCTTCGCGCCATGCTGGATGACGCGAAGCGGGAGGAGTTCATCGCCAAGGTCCGTGAGGACTACGCCCGCGAGCGGGAGGCCCACGCGGCCCGAGCGGAGAGGTCCAGCCTGATTCCCGTCGAGGCGGCTCGGGAGAACAAGGTGCGATTCGATTGGACCGAATTCGATCCCATCGCTCCGCACGAACCGGGCATCCACGTGTTCGACGACTATCCGCTCGCCGAGCTCGTGGAGTACATCGACTGGAACCCCTTCTTCCAAGCCTGGGAGCTCAAGGGCCGGTATCCTGAGATTCTGGATGACCCCAGCGTGGGAGAGCAGGCCGGCATCCTTTACGCCGACGCCCGCAAGATGCTCAATCGAATCGTTTCCCAAGACCTGCTGAGGGGGCGTGCCGTGGTCGGCCTCTTCCCTGCCAATAGCGTGGGGGACGACATCGAGGTGCTCGCCCAGGAGAGAGATTGGCGTACCATCCACGGACTTCGCCAGCAATTTAAAAAGAAGGACGGCCGGCCCAACGCCTGCTTGTCGGATTTCGTAGCGCCAAAGGAATCGGGGCTCACCGATCACGTCGGTGCGTTCGTGGTTACAGCCGGGCTCGGGCTGGACGAGTTGTGCGCCGCGCTCGAAGAGGAGCACGACGACTACGGGAGCATCATGGCAAAAGCGCTGGCCGACCGTCTGGCGGAGGCCTTCGCGGAACGGCTCCACGAGCGTGTCCGGCGGGATATCTGGGGCCACGAGGTGGGTGATTACCAATCGAACACCGAGCTGATCTCTGAGCGCTACTCCGGGATTCGGCCAGCACCGGGGTACCCGGCTTGTCCGGACCATACGGAGAAGAGGACGTTGTTCACACTACTTGACGCCGAGCGTCACACCGGGGTCGAGCTCACGGAGAGTTTCGCCATGCTGCCGGCCGCCTCAGTGTCGGGCTGGTACTTCGCGCACCCGGACGCCCATTACTTCGGCGTTGGCAGAATCGGAAAGGATCAAGTGACCGATTACGCTGAGCGGAAGGGCATGGCGGTAGAGGACGTGGAGCGCTGGCTCCAGCCCAGCCTAGGGTACGAGCCAGAGGAGGAAACCCCGTGAGCGACCTCCTGAGGACACTCATCGATGACGGGCACGTCCACGTGATGGATGGAGCGATGGGAACCGAGCTCTACGCCAGTGGCGTGTTCGTCAACGTCTCCTACGACGGGCTCAACCTTGAGACCCCCGACATCGTCGAGAACGTCCATCGCAACTATGTGAACGCCGGCGCCGAAGTCATCGAGACGAATACGTTCGGCGCCAATCCGGTGAAACTGTCCAGTTATGGGCTGGCCGACCGCACGGAGGAGATCAACCGTGCGGCGGCGGACCTGGCGCGCAGGTCCGCCGGTGGCCGGGCCCTGGTAGTAGGGGCGATCGGCCCCTTGGGAATCCGTATCGAGCCACTTGGACCCACATCTCGTGAAGAGGCCCAAGCCCTCTATCGGCGGCAGGTCGAGGGACTCGTGGAGGGGGGCGTCGACGGCTTTGTCCTCGAGACGTTCAGCGACCTGAACGAGATGGAGCAAGCGTTCAAGGCCATCCGTAGTGGATCGTCCCTCCCGATCATTTGTCAGGTCACGGTGGGGGAGGATGTCTGCACCTCGTATGGTACGTCGCCAGAGGACGTCGCGGCCGAACTCACCGCATGGGGCGCCGATGTGATCGGACTCAACTGCTCGGTGGGTCCAGCCGTCATGCTCGATGCGGTGGAGCGCATGGCGGCGGTCACCGATCTCCCGCTTTCGGCCCAGCCCAACGCAGGGCTGCCCCGGGCGGTTGGCGATCGCAAGATCTACCTCGCCAGTCCCGAGTACATGGCAAAATACGCCCGTCGCATGATCGAATCCGGTGCCCGATTCGTTGGGGGCTGCTGTGGCACGAGCCCGGAGCATATCCGAAGCATCCGAGCGCTGGTGAAAGGAGTGCAACCTCCCTCCACTCGAGTCCGTCCGGGCTCCCACACCGAGCCGCACGACACACACGTTCAGCCGGACGTACCGCTCGGCAAGCGCTCCGAGTGGGGACGTAAGATCGCGGAGGGCACCTTCGTCACGAGCGTCGAGATCACGCCGCCTGAGGGTTGGGACATCCAGGTGCTGTTGGACCAGTGCCGTCGCATCCAGGCCGCCGGAGCCGACACGGTGAACATCCTCGATCACCCGCACGCCCACGCTCGCATGAGTGCTTTGCCGGCCGCCATGCTCATCGAAAGGGAGGTGGGCATAGAGACGATCGTTCACTATCCGTGCCGCGACCGTAACATGACGCGGATGATCAGCGACCTGCTCGGAGCGGCCGCGGCTGGACTACACAATCTTCTCCTGGTAACGGGACGCCCGCCCGCGACGGGCCCCTACCCCGACTCGACGGCCTCTCTGGACATCGACTCGATCGGACTCACGAACGTGGTCCACGGCCTGAATCGGGCTGTCGATCCCGGGGGGAACACGATCGGAGTACCCACTCGCTTCGTCATCGGGACCAGGGTGAGCCAAGTTGCCGTGGACCAAGACCACGAAGCCGGGCGTCTGAAGTGGAAGGTCGACGCGGGCACCGACTTCGTGATCACCCAACCGGTGTTCGACGCGGGACGGCTCCATGCCTTCCTGGAGCGACCACCCAAGGCGTCCGTACCCATCGTCGCGAGCCTTCGCCCGCTCACGTCCCTCCGCGAAGCCGAGTTCTTACACAATGAGGTCCCCGGCGTCTACATCCCCGACGAGATCATGAAGCGCATGGCTGACGCGCAAGGAGAGGGTGAAGAAGCGGCCAGGATCGAGGGGGTGAAGATCGCCCTCGAAGTGTTCGAGTCTATCCGAGACTCGATCGCGGGCGTTCACATCCATGCTCCGTACGGAAATCTCGACGGCGCGCTGGAGATTCTCTTGGGGGTAATCGACTCACGATAGGGGCGTGATCACTTTGGCTAGTCTGTCCCGCACTCGCCGGTGGCCCAGGTTGCTGATGTAGACCTTTTCCGCTCCGACGGCCCGCAGCGCGTCCAGGGTCCTTCTCAGCACCTCTTCGGGCGTGGCACCCGCCTCGAATTCGCTGGCCAACTCCTCAGCGGGAACCGGGAAGAATTCGCCCAGCTGCCTGAGCGTGCCCGGATTGGCACTCCAGTAATAGAAGACGCCGAATATTCCCGGTACATCCACACTCCGGCGATCGCACTCTTCGAGGAAGGCCTCGACCCGATCCACACTGTGGCGCGATACGACCTGTGTGAGGTAGAAATCGGCCGTGAAATCAGCCGCGCCGACGTACTCGACTTGCCTTTGCACGTCACGATGCGGGTTCGCCCAACCGCCCAGGGACAGCCCGGGGTGCCGCTCCCGTATTCGCTGCCTGAGCATGTAGGAGTGTGGAACACAGCGCGGCGGACCCAGCGAGGTGTCTCCCCCCACTACCGTGAGCGCCTCGAACCCCAGGGATCGAGCACGATCCGCGAACATGAGGCAGTACTCGATCGAGTGCTTGCACGTGAGGAAGGGAACGAGTCGTGAGAGCGGCACATCGGAGCCGACGTTAGCGGCAAGGTGCCCGAGGTTCTCCTCTTCCTGTGATCCGACCGCATCATCGGTCAGGAAGACGAACGTGTCCTTGAGCGCGAGGTTCCGGATGGAGTGGTTGCGGTCGATCCAGGCGTCCATCCCCTCTGCGGCGGCAAGCCCACTCGGGGGGGGCCGAAGCTCCACGGTGACGAGCGACCCCGGACAGCGCAGACGGTCCACCAGGCCCTCAGTCACCCCTGCCCTCCCACCAGACGCTCGATCTCGTTGACGGACACCGGTATGTCGGCCGTCAGCACCTCGTGGCCCTCCGCGGTCACGACCACATCGTCTTCGATCCTGACCCCAATGCCCGCGTACTCCTCGGCGACCGCCCCTCTCCCGAACGGACCGGGGAAGTACAGACCGGGCTCCACGGTCAAGACCATTCCCGGCTCTAGTGCCCGGGACACACCGGAGGAGGCGTAGTCACCGACGTCGTGTACGTCGAGTCCAAGCCAGTGCGCCGTCTGGTGGGGAAAGTACGGCTTGTAGGCTTCGCTCTCGATAAGCTCCGCCTTGTCCCCCTCAAGGATGCCGAGAGCCATGAGCCCTTCGACGAGCACGTCTCGGGCCGTGTGATGGAGCGACTCGTAACTCGCCCCGGGTCGTATACATTCGATCGCCTGATCATGCGCCTCTAGGACCACTTCATAGATGGCCCGTTGGAGGGCGGAAAAGGATCCGGACACCGGGAGCGTACGGGTGACATCGGACGCGTAGTGGTCCACCTCCGCCCCGGCATCCACGAGGACCAGATCCCCTTCGAGCGCCGTACGGTCGTTGTCCCTGTAGTGCAGCACACACGCGTTCGCACCTGAGCCCACGATCGTGGGATAGGCGGGCCCACTGGCCCTCTTTCGTCGAAACGCCCCATCAAGGATGCCTTCGAGCTCCCATTCTCCGACGCCTGGCCGAACCGCTCCAAGCATTTGGGTAAATGCCTCCACCGTGGTCGTCGCCGCCCGCTTCATGCGTTCCAACTCCTCAGAGCTCTTGATAATCCGCATGGGATCAAGCAACCGACCGGGGTCGATGATCCCACCGGGACCCACACCCTTCTTGGCGCCTCGCAGGCGAGCCGTCCGGAGTGCGTCGATGACCAAGCCCTGCGCCGGCGACTCAGTCCCAAGCCGGAAGTACACCTCGTCGGCCTCGGCGAGCAGCTTGGGAAGATGCTCGGAGAGCACGTCGTTACCATACGCCGCATCGGCACCGAATATCTCGCGAACCCGTTCCGGCCCAAGGCGCTCTCCGCTCCAGCGCTCCTCCTCAGCATGCCGAGGGCGTACGAAGAGTACAAAATCCCCGTCCTCACCGTCGGGGCGAAGCACGGCCACGGCCTCGGGCTCCGTCACGCCGGTGAGATAGAAGAGGTCGCTGTCCGCCCGGTACCTGCCGTCCGAAGGGTTGGCCGGGGAGCACAGCAACAACGCAGATCCGCCCAGATCCGCCAGAACGCGCTCACGCCGCGCGGCGAAGATGTCGGGGGGGAAACCCAGCAACCGCCTAGTCGCCGCCGGCGCTCACGGTGGGAGCTCGTGCGACCAACCAGTGTTCGAACCAGCTGCGGATCCGCTCCAGACGGTCCACGAGGAGCCATGGCTCTCCGGTCCGTGATAGCCCGTGAGAAGATCTCGGATACCGCACCATCTCCGCCGGCACGTCCAGGTTCTTGAGGGCCATGAACCACTGTTCGGCGTCACCGATCGGCGTTCTGTAATCCTCTTCACTGTGGATGATGAGGGTGGGAGCCGTGACATTCTCGACGTACGAGATCGGCGACAGCCGACGGTAGAGATCCCTGCGCTCCCACGGCGCACCGAGGAACTCGTAATCCGTCAACGGTTGGGCGTCGGAGGATCCCCACCAGTTCTCCCAGTTGACGATGGAGCGAGAGGTGACGGCAGCCTGAAAACGGTCGGTCGTGGCCGTCAGCCAATTGGTCATGAAGCCTCCATAGCTTCCCCCCGAGACGCCCAAACGGGTCGTGTCGGCCTCCGGGTACTGGGCCAAAGCAGCATCCACCCCCGTCAGAAAATCTTCGCTGTCCATGACGCCCCACTGCCCACGGGTCGCGTACATGAAGTCATGACCGTAGCCGCTCGATCCACGCGGATTCGCGTAGAGCACGAAGAAGCCGGCCGCCGACAGCACATGGAAGGTCGGGAAGAAGGCATTGCCATAAGCCGAGTGCGGTCCGCCGTGAATTTTCAGAATCAGCGGGTACCTGCGACCGGCCGTGTAGCCGACCGGCTTGATGACCCAGCCCTCCACCTCGACGCTGTCGCCCACCATCCACGTCAGCCTTTCCGCGCTTTCCAGCGAGACGCGGTCCAGGAGATCCTCATTGAACGCGGTCGCCTGTCGCTCAGCCGTACCGTCGCCTCGGGCCACATATAGCTCCGTGGGGGAGACGGCATCGGTGGCGGCGTAGGCCATGATATGGCCACGGTCGGAGAGCGACACGCTCGTGAGCTGCCGCTCTCCGTCGGTCACCTGAATCACGGGTCCGCCGGCCGCCGCCACCCGGAAGAGATGACGATTTCCACCCGCCGAAGCGGAGAACAGAATCCCGGTTCCATCCGCTGACCATTGGGGGGCGCCCGGTACGAGGTCCCAGCCCTCAGTGAGATTCACAGGCTCCGTCGCGAAACGCCCATCGCCACCGACGTCCACGACCATCAGATTCTGCTCCGCTCCACGCTCCGTCGTGAGTACGAAAGCCAGCCTCGTTCCGTCGGGGGATGGGGATGGCGAGGTCTCTGAGCCCGGGCTTGGAGTGACGTCCGTTACGGAGCCGTCGGCAAGGCGTACCGCCCAGATGTCCCTGGTCAGGACGTCGCTGGACTCATCGTCCTCGTTCTCGTCACCGGAGAAATAGATGGTACGCCCATCGGACGACCAGCGTACGTCGGACTTGTCGAACGGGAGCGTCGTCAGCCTTCTTGGAACGCCTCCCTCAGCCGACACCAAGTAGAGGTCACGGGATTCCGTCACAGAGAAGTGCGGGCGCAGCGTGGTCGTACCGTCTGCCTTGTACCGCGTCGACGTTATGACACGCCCGTCAAAGCGATCCGGGTCCAACGTGTTCGAAAAGCATCC
>CAUZVZ010000009.1:0-34408 GCA_963583605.1 Gemmatimonadales bacterium UBA6960 | reverse complement strand
CCCGCGAGCGATCACATCGGCGAGCTCGACCCGTTCGATGCCCATGTCCCTTGCATGCTCTTCCGTCAGATAGGGATCGTAAGCGATGGCCTCCATGCCGAAGGCCTGAGCGCGCAACGCGACTTCGGTCCCGATCCGCCCTGCGCCGACGAGTCCGAGGACCTTGCCGCGAATCTCTATTCCGGAAAACTTGGACCGAGCCCACGCGCCGCCCTGCACGGACGCATCCGCCCAGGAAACGTTGCGCGCGACAGTAAGGATGAGCGCCATCGCAAGCTCAGCGGCGGACACCGTGTTGCCTTCCGGAGCGTTGATCACCGGAATCCCGAGCTCCGTCGCGGCCTCGAGATCGATGTTGTCGACTCCCACTCCCGCACGGCCGACGACTTTCAGATTCGGCGCCTGGTCGAGAATCTCACGAGTCACTTTGGTCGCACTGCGTACGATGAGACCGTGAGCCCGGCCCAACGCCTCCCGCATCTCCTCGTCGGCCCAGCCGTCGGGCACTAGCACCTCGAAGCGGTCGTCCTCCGTGAGGGGTGTCATGCCCGAAAGGGAGATCCCGTCGGCCGCGATGACCACGAATTTCTCGCTCACGAGAGCACCTCCCCAAGGGCGTCCAGCACCGAATCGAGTTCGGCAACGGTATGATCGCCCATATGGCCGACGCGGAACGCCGTCTCCTTCAGCTTTCCGTACCCGCCGCCGATCGTGAAGCCCCTCTCCTTCATGGCAGAGACCACCGATGGCCCGGTCGTCCCCTCCGGAAGCCCCACGCAAGTCACCGTCGGAGAACGGAATCCCTCGGGGGCGAGTACCGACAACGCCACCCCTCTCTGCTCACAGATCATGTCCACCCACTGAACGCACCGGTCGGACATCGCCTGGTGCCGGTCCCATCGAGCCTCCAACCCCTCCAACCGTATCCGGTCCAACTGCTTGGCCGCCGCGTAGAAAAGTGTAACCGCGGGCGTGTTGGGGGTCTGGAGAAGGTCGAGCTGCTTCCGGAACGATACCAGATCGAAGTAGACCCCTTTCCGCGGAGCATCCGCAGAGCGCGCCATCAGTCGCTCGGAGGCCACGCCAAAAGAGAGGCCGGGAGGCAACGCGAGGGCCTTTTGCGATCCGGTGAGCACGAAGTCCAAAGCCCACTTGTCGGTTCGAACCTCAGCCCCACCCACGCCCGTCACTGAGTCCACCAGAAGCACCACGTCGTCGTGCTCTCGGACGGCCTCCGAAATTTCTTTGATCGGGTTCAATGCGCCGGTGGACGTCTCAGAGTGAACGACCGTAACGGCGTCGAACCCACCGGAAGCCAGCTTGTCCCGCACCTGATCGGCGGTGATGGCCTGGCCCCACTCGACTTCGAGCGTTTCGACCTCGAATCCGCACGCCTCTGCGATTTCGCCGAACCGCTTGCTGAAGGCGCCGTTGACCAGACTCAAAACACGAGATCGAGCCCCGTTTCGAACGGCGGCCTCCATCAAACCGGTCGCTGAAGAAGTTGATATCAGGACCGGACTCTCCGTGCGAAACAGCTCTTTGAGCCCGGTCTGCAAACCACCGATGAGCTCCTTGATGGCTGGGCCTCGGTGCCCGATCAGCGCCCGGTTCTGAGCGCTCAGAACCTCCGGATGGACCTCCGTGGGACCTGGAAGGAAAAAGCGACCGAACGAGGGGGTACTATCTATGGATGACGACTCCAAAAAATGATCTCCTAAAGCAGTGATGAAGGTCGAAAGATAACGTGACGAACGAGTTATGGAAGTTCGGAAAACGTCAGCGCCAGTCCTGCATCCACCGGACGTAATGGACCGGGGTCACACCCGCGCGCGCCAGGACGTCGAGGCCGGACGGATCCCGATAGATCTCACGGTAGAAGACATGCGAGATGTTGCCCTGGATGAGCAATTTGGCGCAGGTCACACACGGGCTCGCAGTGATGAATGCCACCTTGTCCGGCACGCCTCCTGGAGCCTTAACGAGTGCGTTTTGCTCAGAGTGGATGCATCCGCACGCGCCCGGCGTCGGCCCGTCGCACTGGTTGGGAAAGCTTCGCGCGTTCCCGTTGTAACCGATGGCCATCACGTTCTCGAGATGGGGGTCCGTGATAACCGTCCCCACTTTGAGCCTGGCACACGTACTTCGCTTGGCCAACTCCTCAGCCATGCGCATGTACACCTCGAAGATCGGCGGGCGGACGACCGACGGTTCATCGCTCGCCTCGCGCTCGACGAGGTTCAAGGGATGGTTGTTCTCAGAGACGAGGTCCTTCTGGAAAAGAGCCACCATCAGGCCTTCTTACGCGCAGCCTTCTTACGTGTGATCGGGTCGAGATGCCGCTTTCTCAAGCCGATACGCCCCGGCGTGACCTCGATCAGCTCATCGTCTTCGATGAACTCCAGGGCGAGCTCGAGCGTCAGTTCCCGCGGCGGCTCCAGTTTGATGTTCTCATCCGTGGAGGTAGTCCGCATGTTGGTGAGTTTCTTGCCCTTACAGGCGTTGACGTCGAGATCGCCCGGGCGTACGTGCTCCCCAACGATCATTCCGGCGTATACCTCTTGCCCCGGCCGTACGAACATGGTGGCGCGCTCCTGGAGGTTGAAGAGGGCGAACCCCACGGCGAGTCCCTCCCGGTCGGCCACGAGTACGCCCTTCTTGCGGCCGATCAACGCTCCAGCGTGCCGACCGTACTCCAGGAATCGGTGGTGGAGGAGCCCTTCACCCCTGGTATCCGTCAGGAACTCAGAGCGGTAGCCGAAGAGTCCCCGAGAGGGCACTCTGAAGCGGAGCCGGACAGGGCCCCTGTCGGTCGGCTTCATCTCTGTCATTTCGGCCCGCCGTTGACCCATCTTCTCCATTACCACGCCGATGTACTGTTCCGGGACCTCGATGATGACCTCTTCAAACGGCTCGAGAATGCCGTCGGGTCCCTTCTTCTCGATAACCCGCGGCCGCGAGACTTGGAACTCATATCCCTCCCTGCGCATCGTCTCCATGAGTATCGAGAGATGCAGCTCACCGCGGCCCGATACGGTGAACGTATCGGGCGCCCCCGTCTCCTCGACCCGAAGGGCGACATTGCGCTCGAGCTCCTTCATCAGCCGGTCGCGAACCTGCCGGGTGGTCACAAACTTACCCGACCGGCCCGCAAAGGGTGAGTCGTTCACATTGAAATCGACCGAAAGAGTGGGCTCCTCCACCGCAATTCCGCGCAACCGCTCGCGCACATCGACATCGGTGAGGGTCGTCCCGATTTCGACTCCCTCGATTCCCGCGACCGCCACAATGTCGCCGGCCTCCGCGCCTTTGATGTCCACACGCTCCAGGCCCTCGAATCCATAGAGTTGTGCGACCCGGCCGGGCGTCGCCTCCTCCGGACCGACCGGGCCTGGATCGCCTAGAGGGAGCAGGGCTATGTCGTCCCCGACGGCCACCCTCCCCCGCTCGACCAGTCCGATTCCGATACGCCCCACGTAGTTCGAGTGGTCGAGCGTGGAAATCAGCATCTGGAACGGGCCGTCCGGATCGGCGAGCGGGGCAGCGATGTGCTCGACGATGGTCCCGAAGAGTGGCTCCAGATCGCCCTCCTCCGCATGCGGATCGGGGCTCGCCCAGCCGTCTCGTCCGACGGCATAAAGAAAGGGAGCATCCAGCTGCGCGTCGTTCGCCTCGAGGTTCATGAAGAGTTCGAGGATCTCGTCGTGAACCTCGATCGCGCGGGCATCCGACCGGTCGAGCTTGTTGACGATCACAATGGGCTGGAGTCCGAGATCCAACGCTTTTTGAGTCACGAACCGCGTCTGCGGCATCGGACCCTCAGCAGCATCCACGAGCAGCAGAACCCCGTCGACCATACGCAAAATGCGCTCGACCTCACCGCCGAAATCGGCGTGGCCCGGCGTATCGACGATGTTGATTTTGACGTCGCCCCACCGGATCGACGTGTTCTTGGCAAGAATCGTAATCCCACGCTCACGCTCGAGCGGGTTGGAGTCGAGCACACGCTCCTGAACATTCTCGTTCGCACGAAAGACACCCGTCTGGCGCAGCATCTCGTCCACGAGCGTCGTCTTGCCATGATCCACATGGGCGATGATGGCGATGTTCCTGATCTTCATGCTCTGCTTCTCAACAGCCTTCTGGTCGGGAGGTGGCTCAGGGGGTCGAGCCCAAAATACAGGCCACCGGATCCCCGGTGGGGTCATCCCGGGATGAGCACCCGGGTACTGAGAAAGGTAACGCAAGGGGCCCTGAGGTGGCACGGAAAATTTGCTGGACTGACCCGTGGAGGCCATGGTATTCTTGAGAGATATCCTTGCCCGGCCAATCAAGAGGCGAATTCGTGTTTCTTTTGATTTCACTCGTAGGAATCCTCTCGCTGTTGCTCATGGTCACCGCCTCTGTGGCCTATCTGGCACTCCCTCGAGGACGGCTGTGCCCCCACTGCGGCGGCGCGACCAACCCCGTAGTCCTTCGGCGACTTCTGAGATTGCTGTCGCCATGGCTTCAATGGCGGTGGTGCTCCCGCTGCAGCTGGGAGGGTCTAGGCTGCCGCGGCCCGGACCTGGGTCCGCTAGATCCGCCGGCTGATCGCGGCTCAGGATTCCGGTGGGGAACTCAGGACCCCGAGGACGTCCCGATCTTCTACTGGCGGTCGCGGGGCCGGGAGGGCAAAGATCGACCCGACAATACCCCCGGGTTCGAGTGGCAGTCCGCAGAGAAGCCAACCGACGCCAGCCAGCCCGGTGCTGACTTTGGGGCCCCGGAGGACGTGGAGCCACCCGCATTGCCGTGGGACCGGAAGAAGAGCCGTGGGCGACGGTCCGCGGATGACGGACAGCGTCGGACCCAGCGCCCGTGGTACCTCTCCTGGCTCGTATCCAAGGATCCGCCAGGCTTTCATTGGAGGGAGCGGGGGGACTAGTCGAAGTGGGGCACTCGGGAACCGACACGTGCCCAAGGTGTCGGATGGGCTCCGATGAACAACGTGGACGCCCTGGTCGATTTCCTAAACGGAATCGACGGACAAGGATACAAGGCCTATAGGGGGTTGCGAGGCACCTGGGCCTTCCCCGATTTCACCCTACATGTAGACCACGTCCAGGGTGACCCGTTCGCCGCGCCGAGTCGGGTACGGGTAATCCTTCCCAAGGAGACCGCCACCCTCGAGGTCGATGTGCTCGGCTCCCGCTCAAGGCGACTGGGCGTTGCCAGCCTGCTCGCCAGCCGGTTCAGTCGAGCCGCACAGGAGACCATGGTCCCGCGGGGAAGCGGCAAGAGCGGCGTCATTGAAATCGCGACTCCGGGCCAGGAGGTCCTGGCGCAGACCGCGGTCATCGTCGGAGACGACGGCACCGTGGAGGCCCGCTTCCGGATCGGCCTGCCGGCGCACGGGCGGCGTGCCGCTGGACGTGAGGCTACGGAGCTGATCACGGCGGACGTTCCCGCGGTCGTGAACCGGAGCCTGCGAGCCGAATCGGTCGGACATAAGGACATCCTGCGGCACGCGCTCACCAACGAAGACGCCGATGCGTTGCGGGCGGAGTTGGACACACACGGTTGGGTCGCCTTCGTGGCAGATGGAGCGTACTTGGCACGAAAAAGTGGTGTGGACGACGAACCGCTGCTCGGGGACGCTGCAGTCCCGTTCGCGACCCCGGCCGGACTGACGGCGAAGGTCGAACTCCCAAACGCCGGCACGATTCGCGGGATGGCGATTCCGTGCGGTGTCACGCTGATCGTGGGAGGCGGCTATCACGGGAAGAGCACCCTGCTTCGGGCTATCGAACGCGGCGTGTACAACCATTGTCATGGAGACGGCCGGGAGTCCGTGGTGACCGATCCCTCGGCTGTCAAGATCAGAGCTGAGGACGGCCGTTCCGTGGCCGGGGTCGACATCTCTTCCTTCATCGGCACGCTGCCTCAAGGACAGGAGACCCGCACGTTCTCGACACCGAATGCGTCCGGTTCCACGAGTCAGGCAGCCGGTATCGTCGAGGCGCTCGAGGCCGGGGCAACCACCCTGCTGATCGACGAAGACACCGCCGCCACCAACTTCATGATCCGCGACCGGCGAATGCAGGCTCTGGTTCCCAAGGAGGGAGAGCCCATTACGCCCTTGGTCGATCGGGTTAGATCCCTTTGGGATACGCGAGGCATAAGCTGCGTCATCGTGCTCGGAGGGAGCGGTGATTATCTGGACGTGGCCGACACGGTCGTCGCCATGAAGAATTTCCGCCCATTCGACGTGACGGACGACGCCCGACGCGTCGCGGCGGAGCTTCCCACCGGTCGGGAGAGGGAAGCGCCCGGACCGATCGAGGCGTTCCAGGCACGACTTCCCAACCCCGCGTCGGTCGATCCCAGTACCGCGAAGCGGGAAGCGGAGATCAAGGTCTTCAAGGGGCGTTCGTTGTTGTTCGGGCGTGAGACGATCGACCTTTCCGCCATCACCCAACTCGTGTCTTACGCCCAGACACTCGCCGTGGGCCGCGGGTTACTCATGGCCCGGACACGGTTTATGGACGGGCAGCGTTCCGTGAGCGAGATTCTGAACCTCGTCACACAAGTGATCGAGGAAAAAGGCCTAGATGAACTGGACGATCGGAGGGTCGGCGATCTAGCTCAATTCCGTCCGCTGGAACTCGCCGCCGCTCTGAATCGTCTAAGTACTCTAGAGGTGTCTTCTGCGGAGGCAGCGGGCGTCGGTTCCTGAGACGCCGCACCGTGCTGAACGAGCGGTTCCCCCCGGGCGCTGAGGGGTGCCCATTCGAGGAGGAGGGAACCATGTCCCGTAGCCGAGTCCGATCCGGGTACCGCCGCCTGACCGCACTGACGTTCTTGATCCTCGTGGCCGTTACGCCGGCCACGGGGCAAGATGCGACGCGGATCACAGAGGTCGAGGGGATTACTGAGTACAGCCTCGACAACGGATTGCGATTCCTCCTCTTCCCGGATGCCAGCAAACCCACGGCGACCGTCAACGTCACGTACTTCGTCGGCTCACGGCACGAAGGCTACGGGGAGACCGGCATGGCCCATCTTCTGGAGCATTTGGTGTTCCAGGGGACCCCCGATCACCCGAATATCGATGTGGAGCTGACTGAGCACGGGGCCCGCCCCAACGGGACTACCTCCTTCGATCGCACCAACTACTTCGAGACCTTTCCGAGCACCGACGAAAATCTAGAGTGGGCCTTGGACCTCGAAGCGGATCGCATGGTCAACTCGTTCATCTCTGGAGATGACCTGGCGTCCGAGATGACCGTAGTCCGAAACGAAATGGAGTCCGAAGAAAACAGCCCGTTCAGCGTACTTCTCGCCCGGACCCAAGCCACGGCCTACTTGTGGCACAACTACGGGAAGGGCGTGATCGGTGCACGATCCGACGTGGAGAGCGTGCCCATCGACCGCCTCCAGGCTTTTTATCGGAAGTACTACCAGCCGGACAACGCTCTTCTCATCGTTACGGGCAAGTTCGAGACGGAGCGAGCACTGGAGATGATCGCAGAGAAGTTCGGCGCTATTCCGCGCCCAGATCGAAGTAGTGAGAACACGTTGTGGGACACCTACACGCGGGAGCCCGTTCAAGATGGGGAGCGCTCGGTGACGCTCCGAAGAGTGGGTGACATCCAGATCGCGTTGATGTCATACCACGTGCCCCCGGGTTCCCACCCGGACTACGCCGCGATCGACATCCTGTCCCAGGTTCTCGGGGACCAGCCTTCCGGACGTCTGTATCGAGCGCTGGTCGAGCCCGGATTGGCCTCTTCCACCGGCTCCTTTGCCTACCAGCTCCGCGAAGCCGGACCGCTCCTCACTTTCGCCCAAGTGAGGACCGGAGACGACCTTTCCGCGGCGGTCGCCGCGATGAACCAGGTTCTCGTCGACGCAATTCGGAATCCCGTCACCGGCGAGGAAGTCGATCGGGCCAGGACGTCCATGCTCAACGGCTTCGAACAGTCGTTCAACAACCCTGAGAAGATCGCGCTGCAACTCAGCGAGTGGGCGTCCATGGGTGATTGGCGGCTCTTCTTCTTGCACCGAGACCGAATCGAGGCCATCCAGCCGCAGGACGTGCACCGGGTGGCTGCGGAGTACCTCAAGCCTGACAACCGCACGGTCGGCCTCTTCTACCCCACCGATGAGCCGGACCGAGCTGAGGTCCCCGACCTTCCCGACATCGATTCAGCGCTGGACGGATACACGGGTCGAGAAGCCATCGCGGCTGGAGAGGCGTTCGATCCCTCCCCGTCGAACGTCGAGCGACGCACCACGCGATATTCACTGTCGAACGGGATCAAAGTCGCGCTCCTCCCCAAGGCGACCAGGGGCCAGACGGTGACTGCCCGCTTCCGCGTCATCCTGGGAGACGAGGACGCCCTCACGGGTCACTCAGCGGCGGGATCCATCGCCGGGCAAATGCTCATGCGCGGCTCGTCCGGCCATACCCGTCAACAGATTCAGGACGAGTTGGATCGGATGCAGGCCACCGGCTCCGTGGGAGGATCCCTGGGCCAGGCGTCCGGGAGCATCCAGACGATCCGGGAACACTTGCGTGACGCCCTGCGTCTGATGACGGAGATCGTGAAGGAGCCCACCTTCCCGGACGATGAGTTCGAGACGCTCAAGGAGCAACGACTCGCCGGTCTCGAACAGCAGCGCTCAGAACCCGCGGCCTTGGCACAAACCGCCCTGGAGAGGCACATGAACCCCGCGCCTCCCGGGCATCCGAACTACGTCGCCACCGTGGATGAACGAGTGGCCGCGCTGGAGGCCGTCACGCTCGACGAGGCCCGGGCCTTCCACCGTGACTTCTACGGACCGCAGCTCGGCACCGTGGCGGTGGTGGGAGACTTCGATCCCGACGAGATCCGTGCGGTCATCGAGGAAACTTTTGGAGACTGGGAGAGCCCGTATCCCGCCACGCGGATCAGCACCGAGTTCTTCGAGGCGCCCGCGGAGGTCCTCCAGATCGAGACGCCGGACAAAGCCAACTCCTTCCTGTTCGCCCAGCAGAACTTGGCGCTTCGCGATGACGATCCGGACTACCCGGCTCTGACACTGGCGGGGTATATGATCGGTGGCGGAGTGATGAACTCCCGCCTCGCCGTGCGCATCCGGCAACAGGACGGCCTCAGCTACAGCGTCGGCGGAGGGATCAGCGGGCATCCCGTCGACGAAAACGGCTCGTTCTTCGCCGTCGCCATTCAAGCACCGGAGAACGCAGAGAGAGTCGAGGCAGCACTCCGCGAGGAGATCCAGAGGGTCCTCGACGACGGGTTCGACGACGATGAGTTGGCCATCTCCAAGCAGGGATACTTGCAGTCACGGGAGCTCGCACGGGCCCAAGACGATGGCCTCGTGGGCATGCTGACCCAGGGGCTCTACTTCGAACGGACGCTCGCATGGGACGCCGAGTTCGAGCAGCGCATCCAGGATCTTACGGTGGGGGACGTGAACGCTGCGGTGCTCCGCCATCTCGACTTGAACAAGATGACGATCGTCAAAGCAGGGGACTTCGGGGGTGCAGGAGCTACCGTCTTCCCCTAGAAGGTTGTTGAAGAAGTACCATGGGCCCAGACCGATTTAGGAGGCTATCCACCTGCGCGGGGGAGTCTTACGAACCGTGCCCTCGCTCAGCCAAAAGCTCCTTGAGCCTCCCCTCGCGCTCCGCGAGGGTGGTCTTGGCGATGGCCCGCGCCAGCACGATCCTCTCCTCGTCCGAGACCTCGTCCAGGACATTGATGGGCGCGCCGTAACGCAACAGGATACGTTTGGCGTCGACGGCAACTGAATCGGACAACTGCACCTCCCCGACAACGGTACACACAACACGGGAAGCGTTAAAAATAGCTGTGCTCAGCGGTTATTCCAACGCTTCGCGACGGCTTCGTGGATCCCGAGGGGGGGGTACTGCCCGGACCTCAGTTGATCAGGTCCGATTCGGAGGGCCCGCTGACAGTCCAAGGTGCCTGGAGGTCGAACCTCGGGACGGAGACCCGAAATTCCTCGCCCGTGGGGCGGACGAACGTATAGTACCCTTCCATGAAGCCTGCCGGTGAACTCAATTCGCAAAAGCTTTCATACACGTGCGACTTCCCGGGAGCCAGGGTGGGTTGCTGCCCAATGACCCCATCACCGTCGACTTCCGAATCCTCGCCCTGGCTGTCGTGAATGCGCCAGTGACGAAAGAGAAGCTTCGCCACCTCCTCGCTCTGGTTCTCCAACTCCACCAGATAGGCAAAAACAAACCTTCCGGCCTCCGGATCTGAGAACGGAAGCGAGAAACTAGGGCGAACTGAGACACGAATCCCGTCGGTGATTTGCTCGTAGTCCATTAAGCCATCTTAACCGGTCCCGACTCGCCGCGCGAATCATCCCACCCCGAACGTTGGGCGACAAACATCGGCCTTCCCCCGTCGCGTGGCCGTGCCCATGTTTACACATGAACCAAGCCCCCCAACCGCGCCTCACCCGCTCGGTGGAAGACTACCTGAAGGCGATCTACTCCCTCACGGAAAGAGAGGAGTCCGCATCGACGAGCGCGCTGGCTGAGGTTCTCGACGTGCAGCCGGCTTCCGTCACGGGAATGGTCAAGCGTCTCGCTGAGTGTGGGTATCTGGAACATGCCCGGTACCGCGGAGTCCGGCTCACCCAAGCCGGGTCTCGGGAGGCCTTGAGGATCATCCGGCGACACCGAATCCTCGAAACGTATCTGCACATGCATCTCAGGTACTCGTGGGACGTCGTCCATCCAGAGGCCGAACGCTTGGAGCACGCTGCATCCGACGAGCTGATCGATCGCATGGCGGCCATTCTAGAGCACCCGAGCCACGATCCTCACGGTGCGCCGATCCCCACTCCATCCGGCGAGATCGAGGCCCCTGGCTTCGTGACCCTCAACGAGGTCGCTCTTGGCGTGGCGGTGCAGATTCGCGCCGTGCAGGATGAGGATCCTGCCCGCCTACGTCATCTCGAGACGTTGGGGCTGGTACCGGGAGCTCGGCTCACAGTCAAGGAAAGAGCACCCTTCGACGGACCCACGACCGTCTCCGTCGGGATTCGGGGAAACGCCGAGGTCATCGGCTCCGATCTCGCTGACGGGATCTTCGTGATCCCGGCGCCCGGACGCTAGCCGTCTGTTGAGTGGAGCCCGGGTGGCATCTCCGCGGACTGAGGCAACTCACCCGCCTGAGGGGGGGAGCGCGTTGAACCACATGCTCGTCAAGCTCCAAGAGTGGTCCCGCACTCCCTTCGTCCGGGAACCGACCCCTTTGATCCAGGCAGCCAACCTGGCCCACTTGTTCGACCGAGCGCCGGCGGACGTGCTCTTGAAGATGGACGCGGAGTCGGGGTTCGGGCTGGGCGGCAACAAAGCCAGGAAGCTGGAGTTCGAGCTGGCTCCCGACCGCTTGGGTGGAATCACCCACGTGGTCACTTGCGGCGGCGGCCAATCCAATCACGCCCGACTGACGGCAGCGGCGGCGGCACGCCTCAGGTTGAAGTGCGTGCTTGTTCTCAGTGGTGACACCTCGCCTCCATACAAGGGGAACGCATACCTAAATCGACTCTTCGGAGCGGACATCCGGCCAGTCGCATCCCAGGATGAGCGCGAGCCGACCATGGCCGAAGTGGCGGCCGAAATCGAAGCCGGCGGGGGCTCCGCCCTCGTCATCCCCCTCGGCGCTTCGACACCGCTCGGCTCACTCAGTTACGTGCGCGCCGCCGCCGAGTTCGTGGTCCAACTCCGTGACCACCCCCATCCCGGGGACACTTGGATCTTCGTCTCAGCCTCTTCGTGCGGCACGCTCGCTGGATTGGCGCTGGGGTTTACTCTCTTGGAGCGGACGGACGTGAAGTTGGTAGGCGTGAGCCCCGACATCGCCCGAGTGGAGATCCTGGAACTCACCGAAAGTCTCGCGGGCCGTGCCGGGGCGCTGCTCGGAACTCAGACCCCGCTCCTACCGGGGCTTCTGCACCCCACAGACGAATACATCGGACCGGGGTACGGAATCCATTCGGACGCGTCCGAGGCGGCGACTGCCGTACTCGGCCGCACCGAAGGCGTGTTGCTGGACCCCGCGTATACGGCTAAGACGGCGGCAGCCATGCTTGACTGGGCCCAAGGTGGCCGGGTACCAACGGGGGATCGGATGGTTCTCTGGCACACCGGCGGATATCCGACGGCCTTGGCGCAGGAAGGCTGTTGAAGGAGCATGAGTATGGATGGAATCCGATACCTTGGTGGAGTCCCACTCTTTGTGGGGCTTGCCCCCAAAGCCCTCGCGGGGCTGGCCGCTCACACCCGGCTCGTGTCCTTCTCGGCCGGCGACACGGTCGCTGAGATGGACACGGACACGCCGCTCTTCGTGGTTCTCGAAGGCCACGTCCGAATCGGCGAGTACGCTATTCTGGCTGGCGGACAAGGCCCTCTTGCAGGCCAAGGCCGATGGACGGAACCGGGTATGCGGACCCCCCAGTGAGGCGACCACACCCAAAATAAAACCCGGCCGGCTCAACGAGCCGACCGGGTTTGGGCGCCGGAGCCATTAACGCCCTCCCACATCACATCCGCACCGCGCCCCAAACCGACTCCGCCGCCCTCGAGACCACGCCATCCCCGCCCACCCCTGTCATCTCTACGGATTGGACGCCCAAGATTCAAAGGGTTGCACGGGGTCCAGAAAGCTGTCCAAGGGGGTACGGCGGATCGCTGCTAACGGGCTCTGAAGACGGCCACCTTCAGCGGCGGAGACACGCTGGAGTAGAAGTAGAGACGATTCTCACCGTCCACAATCACATTCTTCTGTTGCGTACGGGTCTTCGGGTAATCCTGACCCTGCTCGCTCTCGACGACCAGGAACTCGTCATCGGTCAACTCGGCATCGAGTTTCAAGAGCTCATCGAGCAGTTGCTGGAGCATCACGGATTCGACCCCGTCTTGTACAGCCCCCTCGGACTCAGCCTCCAGAGCGTGTCCTGAGATCCGTTCGTGGCGGGCCAGGAAGTCATCTGCTGAATCAGAGTACGCGTGGTCTCGCCGGAACCCGATTTCGGTAAAGGCCTTCGAGTCGAAGTTGGTTTCGACGCTTTGTATGGTGTTGCCGTATCGACGGAGGATCATCTCGAGTCAGCGTCTTGAGGAGCGCTAGGAATTCAGGGAAATGTCACGAATCAGTGCTTCAGCAGATCGGCCAGCTCTTCGTCGCTCAAGTCGGCGGCGTCGCGAGATCCCATACCCGTAGGTGAGCGAGAGTGCCGCCCGCGCGTTGGAGAAATGCTGGTCACCGCCTGAGGTGTGCCGGCGTAGTCGAAGTCGGGAAGGTGGATGCGCTCCAGATCCCTCCCGATATGGTACGTGAGTGTCTTGAACGATCCCAGGTCGGCGGCGGCCAAGAACGTGACGGCAGTCCCGATCGCCCCCGCCCTGGCGGTCCGGCCGATTCGGTGGGTGTAATCCTCAGGATCCTTCGGTACATCGTAGTTGACCACGTGCGAGATCCCCTCGACATCCAGACCCCGTTGGGCGATGTCGGTGGCTACCAAAACGCGAACCTTCTTCTCCGCGAACCGTTCCAACGCTCTCGTCCTGTGCACCATGCGCAGGTTCGAGTGCATGGCCTCCGTTTTGATGCCCTCACGGTCCAGTCTGGTTTTGAGCGCATCGGCTCCAGCCTTTGTGCGAGTGAAGATGAGCACTTGCTCCCATGCGGGATCCTCTAGAAGGCGGAGGAGCAGATCCGGCTTCATTTCGGGTTTGACCGAGTACACGAGTTCCGTAATCCCGTCGGCCTTGGTTCCCGACGGGGCGGCCTGGACCCACACCGCATCCTTCGTTATGCGTGAAGCGAGATCATGCACGCCATGTGGCATGGTGGCCGAGAACAGCATCGTTTGCCGGTCTCTGGGAATTTCGCGCAGAACGCCCTCTATTTGCGGGCGGAACCCCATATCGAGCATCCGGTCCGCCTCATCGAGCACAAAGGTGCGCACATTCTTCAAGTCGACCCGGCCACGCCCGAGGTGGTCGAGGAACCGGCCCGGGGTCGCGGTGATGACCTCAAAGCCCTCTTTGAGCGCGGTCAACTGAGGATCGTACCCCACTCCCCCGTAGATGGAGGCCGCCCGAATCGATGTGCCTTTGGCAAGCTCTTCGGTGTCGTCGCAGACCTGCTGCGCCAACTCTCGCGTCGGGCACAGGACCAGAACCTGCAGCCCTCCCCCCGTTTCGATTCTCTCCAAAGCGGGGAGCATGAACGCCCCGGTCTTCCCGGTTCCCGTCTGGGCAATCCCCACCAGATCAGACCCGGCGAGGCCGGTCGGGATACTCTTGATCTGGATGGGAGTCGGAGCCTCCCATCCCATGGCCTCCACTGCGGCACGGAGCGCATCGGATACGCCCAAGTCCTGGAAGGTCTGAGGCTCCGGGGACTGTTCTTTCTTCTGGTCTTCCACTCAACTGTTTCCGCACGGGGAGCCGGTGTGATCACGCATCGAGGTGACGTGGCGTGCGACCGGCCTTGGATTGGCCTATAAGTTTAGGGGTACGCCCCGGGATTCCAAACCTCCAAGGGTCGCTCCTTTCTTCAGAATCCGAGAGATGACCGCCAAACACGACGTCTCTGTTCTTTTCGTATGCCTGGGCAACATCTGCCGTTCTCCTCTGGGAGAAGGCGTCTTGGCACACCGTTTGGCCCAAGCCGATCTTTCTGACCGGGTCCGCGTGGATTCGGCAGGAACGGGGGCGTGGCACGTGGGAGAGCCCCCCGACCCTCGCTCCACTGAGGTCGCGATGCGGCACGGGATCCCACTACGCGGGCGAGCACGGCGCGTACGCGCAGAGGACTTCAACGAGTTCGACTATATCTTCGCCATGGATCGCAGCAATCTTCGGGATCTCCACCACCTGGAGTCACCGGGGGATGGCAGAGCACTACTCACCCTCTTCAGAGAGTTCGACCCCCATCCGGATGGGGACCTCGACGTACCGGATCCCTACTACGGGGGTGCCGACGGATTCGACCTGATGTTCGAAATGATCGATCGGACCTGCGCCGCATTCGTCGAACATCTGCTCTTTGGGGGCTCCTACGTCAACGGCGCCGAAGGGGATTTGCAAAAGGCCCCACGCGCCGGATGACGAGAAGACTTCTGACCCGCTCCACTCCTTCAACAGCCTTCTGGAGCTGTGGGGCAAGCGTCAGCCCGCCGTGGAAGCCCAGACCCTGCCCACCACCTCCGCCACCCGCCTGAGCGCACTCTCCATCAACTCCTCCGACGTGGCGAAGCTGACTCTCACGAAGCGATCGTCGCCGAACGCGACGCCAGGGACCATGGCCACGCCGCTCTCCTCGAGCAGCCACGAACACAATGCCGTGGAGTCGGACACACCTTCCCGGAACAGCGCATCCACGCGAATGAATAAATAGAACGCGCCCATCGGCTCCACGAAGGAGAGCTGCGGCAGGAGCTCACTCATCAGCTGGACGACGCGGTCTCTTCGCTGGCGAAACTGGGCGGCCATCTCCCGCGTGGCCTCGAGCGCCCGCGGTGGATCCGAGAAGGCGCTCAGCGCAGCCATCTGCGAAGGCGTCGCCGCGTTCGAGGTGGCGTGGCTCTGTAAGGCAGCGAGCTTCTTCGCGAGTTCCACCTCGGTGTACGAAAACCCGATGCGCCATCCCGTCATGGCAAAACACTTGGACGCCCCGTCGATCAGGACGTACGGGCCCAGGGATTCCTCCGGCAACTGGAGGATGCTGGGCGCAAACGGCCGGTCATCTCCAAAATAGATCGTACGGTAGATCTCGTCGGCAATGAGGACGATGTCCTTCTCCTTAGCCCACTCCGCGATCTCCCGTAGCTCCTCAAGCGTATATACCGCCCCGGTCGGATTGGACGGAGAGCACAGAATCAGCCCCCGAGTCCGTTCCGTGCACACGGCCTCGAGATCCGCTCGCGTAAGGAGGAAGTTGCGGTTCGGATCGCCAGCCGCCGGGATGGGCTCAGCTCGAGCCAGAGCTACCATCTGCGGATAACTCGTCCAATACGGGGCGCCCAGCAGCACCTCGTCACCCGGACCAAAGAGCGTGAAAGCGGCGTTGAACAACGCCTGCTTGGCGCCCGCGCCCACGACGACCCCCTCCCAGTCCACGGGCTTGCCCGCGACCGATTCGAGATATCCCGCAATCGCCCGTCTCAACTCTGGTATGCCCGACACCGGCGTATACCGGGTCGATCCGGATCGTATCCCCTCGATACCCGCCTCAGAGATCCAATCCGGCGTGCCGAAATCTGGCTCGCCAGCACTCAAATCTATGATGTCGCGGCCCTCTGCCCGGAGACGCTTGGCAAGGGTGCTAACCGCCATCGTAGCTGATGGCTGGAGACGGGAAACGTTTTCGCTGTAATTCATGCCGGGAATATCGAAGCACCTTGAATCCGGATCAAGTTACCCCAACGCGGCCCGCTCCCCCTTCTGATCACCCTTTTGGCACAGCCGTGCAAGAAGGGTCTCGGCCACCAAACTCCATAGCGATTCCACGAGGTTGATCAGAGCGAGTGTGGAACGCAGTTTCTCCGAATGGACACCGCGCCCCCCCTTATCTTCTATTTCGACTATGTCGATCCGGGATCGTACCTGATGCACCGGCAATTGGGTCAACTCCTTCCCGTTGGAGTCGAACCCACGCTCCACCCGTTCGAAATACGCCCGGTGACACAGGAGCTCATCGACGGCATGGACCCGGATTGGAAGTCGTACGGAGAGACGGTGGGGGCCTTGGCGCGGGAGGCAGAAATCCAGATGGATCTTCCGACTTTCATTCCCTGGAGCCGGAAGGCTCACGAACTGCGCCTGCACGCCGCCGAGCACGGGCTGGGATCGACTATGCATGGGGAGATTTTCTCGGCCCGCTTCAGAGAAGGATCCGACATCGGGCGCGTCGATGTCCTGGTCGCGGCCGCACATAAGGTCGGTCTCGACCGGAGCGAATCGAAGGCAGCCCTCGATGTCGATAAACATCGGGACCACGTCGTGGATCTTCGGAGGGAGGCAGAGGCTGAGGGCATTAAGCAGGTGCCGACCCTCCGGTCTGGTGACGCGAGCCTTGAAGGTCCTGGTTCGATGGGCGAACTTCGACACTTCCTGGAGCACGCTAGACTCATATAGTCGATTAGTCGCGAGAGCACCCGAATGGCTGGGTATCAGCGAAAAACTGTCCTCTCTCCGTCCGATATTCTATCGAAGGCCGCAGAGTTGCTTCCTGAGTGGATTGGCCTCACCAGGACAAAGAGCTCCTCTCATGGAGCGACTTTCTCGGGCGACGAAGGCACTGTGACCCTCGCCGCCCACCGGCACGGTCCGTACACGAACGTCGTGGCCTCCAGCGACCGGCTCCGAACCTCGCGTCTCGACTACGAAATCCAGAAGTTCCTCTCAGAGCTCCCCTACGAGCCCGGGGATGCGGGCGGGCGGGGTTCTGGGGACCCCTCGTGATGGAGTCATTCGAGGATCTCGATCTGCCTCCTGAGATTACCGATGCGCTTTCCGCCGAGGGCTTCGAGGAGCCCACCGAGTTTCAGCGCGCGGCGATCCCCCTGCTCCGGCGAGGCAATAATGTCCTCGGAGCGGTCGGTCCCGGAGCCGGAACGCTGCTGGCATACGGAACGGCGATACTCGAAAGAACCGAACCCCAAGGTGGCCGGGCGGGGGCGCTCGTTCTCGTGCCGACCGCCTCCGCCGCAACGGGCCTCGCCGAGTCGCTGGGACGCCTGGCGGCCGCCACCGGCCACTCGGTAGGCGCATTGGGTGGAGCGTGGCTTCTACCTGAGCGATGTGATGTGCTCTTCGCGACGCCAAACGATGTGAAATCGGCGGTCGATGGATCGAGTCTCACGCTGGAGGGGGTCCAGATCCTGGCTGTGGATGGTGTCAGCGCGATCGAGACCATCTCCGGCCTCGATACCCTGGGCGCATTGTTCGAGTATGTGGATGCTGGAGTCCAGCGGGTCGTCTTGAGCCAGCCGGTGACTGAATCAACCGTGGCCCTCGTTGCCGCACACGTAACGAAGGCGATCCGCGTACCACCCGTCCCGGCCGTCGAGGGCGGAGCCGAAAAGCCTCCGGAACGAGGGGAACTGCGCTTCCGGATCACAGGAGAGGACAAAGTGGACGCGTTGGCGCCGCTCGTCTCTGAGCTTCTCCACGACGACGCCCGCCATGTGCTCCTGTTCTGCCGCTCCGCGGACCGAGCAGCCGATGTTGGGGACTACCTGACCCTTCATGGCTTCGTGGCGGGCGCTCCGGGCGATGAGACAGTGCCGGTCTGGTTGGCCGTGGACGCGCTTCCCGGCCGAGAAGCTCTCAACGACAGCGCCTCTCCGAACGCCGTGGCCACCGTGAGCTTGGACTGCCCCGCGGACGTCGATACGATGGACCGGCGCCATGGTGCCGGAGGACAGGCCACAGTGCTGCTGCTTCCCCGCGAGGTTCCCCACTTCAGAGATACGGCCCGCCGCACCGGTTACCGGGTCAAACCTCTACCTCCACCGGAGTCGGTGGTAGAGGACCGCATCGGCGAAATTCGCAGTCGCCTCGAAGACGCGGCCACCCGTGGGGATCTCGCCCCTCTCTACCTGATCCTGGAACCTCTGCTGGAGCGGTTCAGTCCTCAGGAACTCGCAGCGGCGGCCCTCGCCCTGCTCATTCCGCGACCAGCCGATGCCGCCGCACCCCTGCGCACCACGGCCCGCGCCGAAAAAGCGACCGGAACCGACGGTTGGACCCGTCTCTTCGTAAGCATCGGCGAGATGGAAGGTGTGAAGCCCGGCGACCTTCTTGGTACGCTCGCCGGAGAATCGGGGGTGGACGGATCGTCGTTCGGCAAGATCGAAGTACGCGATACCTACTCCTTGGTCGAGGTCCGTCCGTCCGAAGCCGAGAAGGTCATCAAAGCCGTGAACGGCTCTAGCATCCGTGGCCGAAGCGCTAGAGTGGACTACGATCGCGGCAGTGGAACCAAATCGGGAGAAAATCGGACGCATCGCGGCCAACGCAGCCGGGAAGGAAGTAAATAAAGAAGAGGCCACGCCCGAAGGCGTGGCCTCTATCCGATCCTAAATTTTCTCTGTGTGACTACCCCCACCCAGTGTTCCTACTGAATGGCGTCCTTGAAGCCCTTGCCGGCGCGGAACCCAGGAGTCTTGGATGCCGCAATCTGAATCGCGGCGCCAGTACGAGGATTCCGGCCCATACGCGCCTTACGATGCTTCGCTTCGAACGTCCCAAAACCAGTAATTTGCACCCGCTCTTCGGCCCTCAAAGCGCGAGCGATAACACCTCGGGAACCGAATAGCGCGTCCAGGGCCCGAGATGCGTCGGCCTTGGTCATATCCGCGCTGTCGGCAAGGGCGTCTACTAGATCGGATTTGTTCATTTGTTACTCCTCAAAAGGGGTGATACCTCTTGACTTCGCAGCCTGTGCCAGCCTTCCTCAGTTCCCATCCGAACTCGTGCGTGTCGGGCCTTCACGCATCGTAGTCGGACCAGCATCAGACCGCGTCGGTTCCGGAAAGCATCCGTCACCACAACGGTAAGGCCCGCTCACCGTAACGTCAAGTAACTTATTGGCCGAAAACCCGTGTCCTGCCTAGGTTCCCGTAGGAATAGAGGTCCTTGCGGCCAAGTTGGTTCACCCGGAGAAGTCATCGAACGATGCGTGTCTTCATTCCTCGATTCTTAGGCGCGATCGCCTATCTCGTTGTGCTGACCGTCGTTGGGGCAATGGGCTATATCTGGCCGTAGCAGGACGCCGTATACATGATCGTGATCACGATCACCGCATTGGGTTTCCAGGAAGTCCGTCCACTTTCCGAGCTTGGCCGGGACTTTACGATGGTCATCCTGGCGGCGGGCATCACCGGGCTCGATGTCGGGTTCGCACTGATCACATCATTCATCTTGGAATCCGACCTGAGTGACGTAAGAAAGAGACGCTGGAGGGCATGCATGTTGGGAGATCTGGACGGTCACGTCGTCCTGTGTGGGGTGGACGAACGGGTCGGCAGGTAATGGAGGAACTCATGGCCCTCGGGCAGGAGTTCGTGGTGATCGAGCGGGATCCCCAACGCCTCGAGTGGATTCAAGAGCGTAATCCTGAGGTCTTGACCGTGATCGGAGACGCCACCCTGGACGCAAACCTGAGGGAGTCGGGGATCCTGAAAGCTCGAGCACTCCTGTCCTGTCTGAGCGCGGATACGGTCAACGTCTTCGTCTGTCTCTCAGCACGGGACCTCAACCCCGATCTCACGATCGTCGCCAGGGCACTCGAAGAGGGAATCCTGGAAAAGCTCTACTGAGCGGGGGCTCACCACGTGGTGAGCCCCAACGTGAGCGGTGCAATCAGGATGGCCTCGATGCTGCTCCGGCCTGAGGTGGTTTCCTTCCTCGACGTCGTGACTCGCTCAGAGGGTCTGGAGCTACGCTTCAAGCAGGCTGTCGTCCAGCCGAACTCCAAGCTAGCGGGACAAACACTCATCGAAGCACGAATCCCGCAGGCAACGGGCCTCATCGTCATCGCGGTGCGGAAACAGATCGACGAGACGCATAAGTTTGTCTTCAACCCGACGGCTGATACGCGCCTCGACATCGGTGATGACATGATCGTGCTGGGGCAGCCAGATCAGGTGGCTCAGCTCAGGGACTTGGCCCAAGCCTGATTTCCCCAGACCGCTGTTGAGAAGTACAGTGGGCCGCGTTGGGGACGTCCGGGAGGCCTACTTGTATCGGTAGGTTACGCGGCCCTTGCTGAGATCGTAGGGCGACAACTCCACCTTCACCCTATCTCCTTCCAGCACGCGAATGTAATGTTGCCTCATCTTTCCGGAGAGATAAGCGAGAACCGCGTGTCCGTTCTCCAACTCCACTCGGAATCGGGCGTTGGGAAGGACCTCGCTGACCAATCCCTCGATTTCAATCGCTTCTTTTGCCACTCGCCACTCGCGTTGAATACGTTACGACCACTTTGTGACGATAGCATGCGCACAATCACGGAGCAACGATGCGTATTCGCCTCTTCGCAACTATAGTCGCCTGTTTGGGAAGATCCGCCTCTCAACCATAATGTTCTGAACGTGAGATTCGCGTCGAGCTGAGTCGGAAGGATTTGGCTAGCTCGAAAACAAACTTGAGAAGTCCCGTTCATATGGCCGAACCGTTCGAGCCCCATGAAGTAGAACACATCCGCGCCGCCCTTGCCGGCGGGTCGGACTTGTCCTGCCCTCGTTGCGGAGGGCTCTTCGAGCGCACCGACGTCCCTCCGCGAAACGATGTTCCCTACGTGCGGGATCGGCTCTGGCTGATTTGCACCGTATGCGATGCAGGGCTCGTAACGGATCGGCCCAAAGCTCCACCACCCAGAAGCGAAGACCGCTGAAGAACTCAAAACCAAGGAGTCCCATGGCAAACCGAATCGCGGACGTCAGCACCAACCTCGGCTCTTTCCAGATCGAACTCTTCGAGGAACGAGCTCCCCAAACGACGAAGAACTTCATCGATCTGATCGAGAAGGGCTATTACGACGGAATCATCTTCCACCGCGTCATGAAAGGCTTCATGCTCCAGGGGGGCTGTCCCCAAGGATCGGGAACCGGCGGACCGGGCTACACGATTCCCGACGAGTTTCACGACGAGCTGAGGCACGACTCAGAGGGTGTTCTTTCCATGGCGAACTCCGGGCCGAACTCCGGCGGATCCCAGTTTTTCGTGACGCTCGCTGCCACCGCCTGGCTGGACGGCAAGCACGCGGTGTTCGGAAAAGTGATCGAGGGCATGGAGACGGTCCGCACGATTGGCGGCACGGCCACCGGTCCCGGGGACCGCCCGCTCGAGCCCGTGGTCATGGAGAGCGTGCGCGTCACAAGCACCGAATAGTGCAAGAGACGTGTCATAATATGACATATACAACGATATATTACATACACAACGATGAGGAAACGCTCTTCGGTGGACCCGCGGAGCGGGCCACCCGAGGCAGGTTATCGGTACCCTGCGGCTTGGAGCGTGAACAACTCCGCGTAGCGGCCGGAAAGTAGGAGCAAATCGTCGTGCGTTCCGTCCTCGATCACCGTACCCTTTTCCAACACCACGATGCGATCTGCCATCCGTACAGTCGAAAACCGGTGGCTGATGAGCACCGCCATCCTCCCATCGGTAATCTCCGAAAACCTCTCGAACACCTGATATTCGGCCCTGGCGTCCAGGGCAGCCGTCGGCTCGTCTAGAATTAGGATCTGCGCGTCCCGCACGTATGCGCGGGCGAGCCCGATTTTCTGCCACTCTCCCCCGGAAAGGTTGGCCCCACCCGTGAAGCGGCGCCCCAGCATGTGATCCAGGCCACTCTCCAGACCGGCGACCACACTATCGGCAAGACTCATCTCCGCAGCCTGTACGATGCGGGATTGGTCGTCGATCGCATCGATCTGGCCCACCGCGATGTTCTCACGCACCAGCAAGTCGTAGCGCACGAAATCCTGAAAGATGACGCCGATCGCCCGGCGGATGTCATCGACGTCGTGTTCGCGAATGTCGACGCCATCCAACAGGATCCGCCCCTCGGTCGGGTCGTACAGGCGTGCCAGAAGCTTGACCAGCGTGGTCTTACCGGCGCCGTTCTCGCCCACGAGCGCGACGCGCTCACCCGCGCCGATCCTCAGAGAGACGTTCCGCAGGGCCCAGGCTTCACTGTCCGGGTAGCGGAAGCCCACGTTCTCGAAGACCACACCCTCCCGGATCGGCCGCGGAAACGGCACCGGGTGAGCGGGGCTCGCCGTGCGGGGCTCCATCTCGAAGAAGGTAAACAGGTCTCTCAGGAACAGGCCTTGCTGATACACATCGGCGGACCGAAGCAAGATTCCACTGATCAGGCTGCGGCTCCGCTGGAACGACCCCACCAAGAAAGTCAGATCGCCGAGCGATAGGATTCCACGCACCGTGTCGACGATGATGAAAACGTTCGCCGCGTAGTATCCCAGGGTGGATACCGCGGTGAGCCCGCCGGAGGTGGTGGCACGCTTGATGGAGAGGGCGCGGTTGGCCTCGTAGAACTCGTCCGCGAGTCGCTCATACTTGCGGGTGAAGTAGTCGGCGAGGCCGAAGAGCTTCACTTCCTTGGCCGTGACGTTGCTGGTCGCGACATAGCGCAGATAGTCGAGCTCCCTGCGCTCGGGAGTCCACTTGTAGAGCAGGGAGTATGAGAGTCCCGCGAAGTGTGTCTCCCCGATGAACGACGGTAGCACGGCGAACACGAGTATCAACAGGAGCCAGCCGTTGAAGGCGATGAGCGCGACGAGGAGGGAAATGAGGGTCAGACCGCTCTGCCCGATGCCGAGCAGTACGGCCAACAGCCCGATCCGCCCGGCGGTCTGCCGGCGCGCGCGCTCGAGCGAATCGTAGAACTCTGGGTCCTCAAAGTTCTCGAGGTCCAGGGTGGCCGCGTGTTCCATGATCCGCACCGACAACCGATTGCCGAACAGATCGCCGAGAAGGCTCTCGAGGAGGTTCGACGTGCGCTGGAGCACCTCTGCGGCGAGCGCCACCACCAGTTCCAATGCGACCAACCGAAAGATTCCGGCCCAATCGGGAGTAGCCGCCCCGATGTTCGCCAGAACCGCATCGATGATGAGCTTTCCGATCCAAAGCTGGACCACGGGCGAGAAGGCCAGCAGGACCCGGAACGAGACGATGGCGGCGGCATAGAAGGGCTGAGCACTCCACACCATGCCCAGAAACCGCGGTATGAAGCGGAGGGCGATCAACCGCTCCTTAAAAGGTGGGAGATCGACCGCACGGGCCCTTGCAAGGTTAGGCGGCACCAGAGATCGGGATCAGGCGTCCCCTGGAACCGCAGCACGGCTCCCGAACTGCTGATCCAACATCAACAGCGCGGCCTGGTCTTCGCCGGCCATGCGCACCTGGTCCCGAGCCGTCGAGGCACTGTCCTCCTCTTCGACCTGTTCGGCGATAAACCACTGGAGTTCTTGCTGCGCCGCCCAGTCGCCCGCCTTCCCAGAGAGCTCGAACAGCTCATGGATCATGCTTGTCACCGCTCGCTCATGTTCCAGCACGCTCTCGAAGAGTGAGATTGGCGCTCCAAAATCTGTCTCGGGAGCTTCGATGCCTCGCAGCTCGACCTGCCCTCCCCTCCGGAGCACGTAGTCGAACAGGCGCATCGCGTGAGCGAGCTCCTCCTGTGCTTGAAGCCGCATCCAAAGGGCGAACCCCGGGAGATTTTCTCGATCGAAATGAGCCGACATGGAGAGGTATAGATACCCGGACAACAGCTCGTTCTTGATCTGTTCGTTGAAGGCATCCTGTACCGCAACGTTCATGCTGTGACCTCACATTGGTGTCTGAGTTCAGAAGCGAGCCGGAATTTTGACTCGGGGCAACCAGGGTGGAACGGTGTGCTCGAGCCACCCGGCCGGAACGCATCATGCTGTACCCATGACCCGGACGGAAGTGCAGGTGAGTCGAGACAGCGCGGCGCTTCCGGTAAAACAGCGCCGGTTTTCGCGTGTAGCGCGGGGCTTCTTTGTAGCGCGGGGTTTGGCGTAGTGACCGGAACTACGTCAGACGAGTGGACGCCGCCGCGCCGTAGGCATCCATGGCAATATGGGTGCTCAGGGGAGGCGGCGTATCGGTCCCTCGCACAATCTGCTCGATTTGACCCAGCATCGTGTCTCTTCCGGCCTCACTCCGTCCGAACAGGCCGTCCGCATCGTTGTCCGCCCCTTCCACCGCACCGTGGAGGTTTAGCCAAAGGTCGAACTTTTCACTGACCCTCGTCACCTTGTAAAAGAATCGCCGCCGTCCGCGCCGCCTGAAGACGAGGTCCACCGCGAAGACGGCCCCGTCCTTCAGCCCGTCGATCAGCAACTTGACCTGAAAGATGGCGAAATCACGGACTGATACTTTTGTCATGGGATCCATCTCTATACCTCGATGCATGAGAGCACATTGTTCCATCATTGCGTGATACCCTACGAAGCTATTAGGTCTTTTGCTTCAGAGGGGTGGCGACCGGTAAAATTGGACCCAGGGCGTGAGTGACCTTTCGCGTCACAAGGACGTACCGATATGCCTGGCCTCGTTGAGCATCGCGGCTACCCGTTCGGCCCGGTACGCTGGAAAGAGTATCACGGACGACAGACTGGAGCGTATCGTGCGAACACTATGGTCATGTGTGGGCTCCGTCGCACTCATCGTCGTGCTCGGCTCCCCACCGGTGACCACGGACCCCACCACGATCGTCGACCCGCCGCCAGAGACTCTTTCTGTTTTCGATGAGCCCCCCGCCCCCGACGCAGTTGCGGTCCTGGACGAGGGCCGAACTCTGCCGCCGCAAATCCGAACCAGCGGCGTCCCGCGTGAATTCTACTTCTCTCGTGTCGCTTATGGCGGGTTCGGTGGATACCGTCGCGGAGGAAATTCCTGGGCGACGGATTACCCGAAAGCGGACCAAATCTTCCTCTCGTTTATCGATCGGCTCCTCCCGAACCTCGACGCCTACGAACGGGAGTTCGTAGTCCAGCTCCCCGATCCCGAGATACGAAGTTACCCATTCTTGTATGCGCTCGAGGTGGGAAGGATGTCACTAAGCCCACCGGAAATCGAGGGCCTTCGGAGCTACCTGCTCGCAGGCGGTTTCCTGGTCATCGACGACTTCTGGGGCACCCAGGAGTGGCAGCAATTCGAATACCAGATCCGACAGGTTCTACCTGAGTACGAAATCGTCGACCTGACACTCGACCATCCCATTTTTACGACGTTCTATGAAATCGAGGAAATTCTCCAAGTGCCCAACGTGGGCAACGGTACTCGCGGGGGGCCGACCTACGAACGCGACGGGTTTATTCCCGCAGTCAAGGGAATCCACGACGACAAGGGCCGCCTCATGGTCATCATCAACTGGAACACCGACCTGGGCGATGCCTGGGAGTGGGCGGACAATCCCTACTACCCGCTGAAGTACTCGACGTACGCGTACGAGATGGGCGTCAACTTTATCGTCTATGCGATGAGCCACTGATGACCGAGGACGCAAGTTGATGGAGACGATCTTCGAGTTTCTGTTCAAGTACAGGCCTCTCCTTTTCCAGGAGGGCGATTTCACGTTTGCCTCGCCATGGCCGACGTTGCTCATTCTGGTTGGGGTCGCGTTGGTGACCGTTCCCGCGCTCGTCACGTATGGTGCGGCCAGGGGAGACAGCGAACGAACGGACCGGATCATGATGGCTGCCATCCGGCTCGGCTTGGTCGCCGTCCTCGTCTTCATTCTCTTCCAGCCCACGCTCATACTCACTTCGGTCGTCCCACAGCGGAATTTCGTCGGTATTCTGATCGACGATTCGCAGAGCATGCGCATTACGGACGACGACGGCGTGGCCAGAAACGACTTCGTGCAGTCAACCTTCAGCGCAGAGGGCAGCGAGCTTCTGACCGCGCTCTCCGAAAAATTCACGCTGCGTTTCTTCCGGTTCAGCCGCGACGCGAGCCGCCTCAACAACATGGACGACCTGTCCTACTCAGGCACAGCAACCGACCTCGGCAACGCTATGGTGCGGGCCCAAGAAGAGTTGGCCGGCGTGCCGATCTCGGGCCTGGTCGTCATTTCGGACGGTGCCGACAATTCTGGCGAGACTCTGGCGGAGTCACTCCTTCCGCTACAGGCCGGCGGCATTCCCGTATATACAGTGGGCCTCGGTGAAGAGGAGCTTTCGCCGGACGTGCAACTCAGCCGTGTCGAGATGCCAAGGACGGTCCTGGTGGGCACGTCGTTGGTAGTCGACGTCATCGTGTCCCACCGTGGATACTCAGGGCGGACGGTCCAGCTCCTGGTGGAGGACACGGGTGTGCTTCTGGCCTCGGAGGACGTGACCTTCGAGCGAGATGGCGAGCCCGTAGTCGCCAGGGTCCGGATCGAGGCTGAGGACGCGGGACCCCGTCTGCTTCGATTCAGGGTCGCCGCCCAGGAGGGGGAACGGGTAACCGAAAACAACGTTCGCGACGTCCTGGTGGACGTCGTGAGCGGGGCCGAAAAGATCCTCTACTTCGAGGGGGAGCCTCGCTGGGAGGTGAAGTTCCTGCGCCGTGCGGTGTCTGAGGACGAGAACCTCCAGGTCGTGGTTCTTCAACGCACGGCCGAAAGCAAGTTTCTCCGCCTGGACGTGGACGACGCTGAGGAACTCGCCGCCGGTTTCCCGAAGACTCGCGAGGAGCTGTTCCGCTACCGGGCGCTGATCCTCGGGAGCGTGGAGGCGAGCTTTTTCACGCACGATCAACTCGACATGATCGCGGACTTCGTGTCCCAACGGGGCGGTGGCCTTCTGGTCCTCGGCGGCCGGAACGCGTTCGCGGAGGGAGGCTATCAAGGCACACGCTTGGCGGAGGCTCTACCCGTCTTCATGGACGACGACCTGAGCACTGGTGCTGAGCCCTACTACACCGAACTCTTCATCACTCCCACGCGAACGGGCCTCACGCATCCCGCTACGCAGCTGGGACAGGACGACAGCGAGGCGGTCCGTGAGTTGTGGGAGTCCCTTCCCCCCGTGACGACCCTGAATCCCATCACACGTCTCAAGCCCGGTGCGACCGGCCTCCTGACGGGGGGTCCGGAGGATGACCGTGATCGCCAGGTCGTGCTCGCCTACCACCGGTATGGCCGTGGCAAAGTGATCGCACTGCCGATCCAGGACTCGTGGACTTGGCAGATGCACGTCGACATCCCGCTCGAAGACCAGACCCACGAGACGTTCTGGCGTCAGCTTCTCCGCTGGCTGTCCGACGGCGTGCCCGACCAGGTGGAGGCCCAAGGCGAGCGGGAAGTCGTGGAGCCGGGGCAACCGGTGAATCTCACGGTGGAAGTCGGGGACTCCGCGTATGCGGGGGTGAATAACGGGAATGTCGTCGCCGTGGTACATGATCCATCCGGCAACTCCACTACTGTTCCCCTCGACTGGGATGTAGAACAAGACGGGCATTACGAGGGTGGATTTCCGACCGCTGGACCGGGACTCTACGAGGTCTCAGTGCACGCTACCCGCGCCGGAGATAGCATCGGGACGGCCGTCACTTATGTGAATGTGGCGCCCTCTGATGCCGAGTACTTCGACGCGAGTATGCGGGGGACTACGTTGAGGCGTGTCGCCGACCAGACCGGAGGATTGTTCTACACACCAGAAACGGTGGAGACGCTTCCGGAGGACATCGGGCTGACCGGAGCCGGGGTCACGCTTACCGAAGAGAGGGATCTCTGGGACATGCCGATCCTGCTGATTCTGGTCTTGGGTTTAATGGCCGCCGAGTGGGGCTACCGGAGGAAGAGGGGACTCATATGATCTCTCGCAGCGCTCTCGCCATCGTCATGCTATTTGCGATGGCCGGGGTCCGACCGGTACTTGGTCAGGATACGCACGTCCTCGTCATAACCGGACTCGGGGGTGACCCCGAATTTCGTGAGCGATTCACTGAGTGGGGCGGCACGCTCGTAGCCGCCGCGGCCGAGAAATTCCGTATACCCGCGAGCAACATCATCTACTTGGGCGAGGACCCGGCCACCGATCCGCGCCTCCAGGACCGCTCGACACGGGAAAACGTGGACCGGGCCTTCACCGACCTCGCCTCCAACTCACGGCCTAACGATCACATCTTCGTGGTGCTGATCGGGCACGGCAGCTATACCAACGGAGAGTCTCGCTTCAACCTTCCAGGGCCCGACCTCACGGCAGAGGATTTCGGACTGCACCTCGATCGGCTCTCAGATCGGCGAGTGGCGTTCATCAACCTCGCCAGCTCGAGTGGAGAATTCGTGAAAGCTCTCTCGGGAGCGGGGCGCGCCATCGTGACCGCCACGAGGAGCGGGAGGGAGAGAAACGAGACGATCTTCGGGGGCTACTTCATCGATGCGTTCGACGGAGAGACCGCCGATCTGGACAAGGATGGGCGTGTCTCAGTCTGGGAGGCCTTCGAGTTCGCCCGCACTGAGGTCACACGGGAGTTCGAGACGTCCAACTTGATCGTCACTGAGCACGCCGTCCTCGACGACAACGGCGACGGCGAAGGCAGCACCGAACTGGTCGACGCGATGGACGGTGCGTTTGCGCGAACGATGTTCTTGGCGGCCGACCCGTCCACGGCCGCGGCCCGGGCCACCGACGATCCCGTGCTGAGGGCCCTCTACGAGCAGAAGGCGGACCTGGAGCGGCGCATCGCGGAGCTTCGTGAGTTGAGGGGTCAGATCGATCAGGACCGCTACGAAAACGACCTGGAGGAGTTGCTCGTCGAGCTGGCTCTCGGAAATCGGGCGATCCAGGCTCGGGAGGCTGGAAATTAATGAAACGCGGGCTTTTCGTGTTCGCGTTCACCGCTCTCAGTCTGACCACCGATGGAGCGGCTCAGACGCTGGACGAAGCCATATCTCAACTTCGGTCAGGGGCCTACGAGTCGGCCATCGAGGCCCTCGGAGAGATTTCCCGATCAGAGGCAGGGCCGGGTCTGAGCCCGGGCGATCGAAGGACGGCTTACGTGGCGTACCTCTCCGCGCTGGCCGAGGTGGGCCGATACGACGATGCGCTTGAAGCCATAAGTGAGGCCCCCCCGACTTTCGCGACCGAACTCGCCAACGCCACCGGTGAAATCTATTACGAGTTGGGACAGATCGACCGGGCACGCGGCCAATTCAATCGGGCGGTCCAGGGTGGCGCGGTTGATCGAAATTCCGCCCGCCTGAACCTCGCCGTTATCGAGTGGACTTACGGAGACCGGGACGTCGCGTTCGGGGCATTCGACGCCTTCATTGACCTGTACAACGGATCGACGCCCCTTTCTTCGAGGGACCTCATCGCGGTTGGAACAGCGGTTCAGTACTTGGGCATTCGCGAGCATGAACTCTTCCAGGATGCTCTCAGAGCCTACGACGAGGCCGTGGCCGCCGATCCAGGTAGCCTGGAACCGGGAATTCTGACCGGGGAGTTGTTTCTCGGGAAGTACAATGGACCGGAAGCCGACGCGGCGATGAAGGACGTGCTTCAGAGAAATCCGAATCATCCGCGCGCGCTCTTGGGACTGGCCCGTGCGATGGAATTCAACGGCACGCTCGGATTGATGGACCAGGTGGACAAGGCCCTCGAGCAGAACGAAAACCTGGTCGAAGCCAGAATTTTCAAGGCGAGACTCCTCCTCAAGGTGGAGGACCACGACGAGGCCCGGAACGAGCTTGAGAGGGCGCTCGAAGTGAATCCCTCCTCCCTGGAGGCGTTGAGTGTCCTCGCTGCCAGCCATTATCTGCGCGGTGAGACCGAGGAGTACGACAGGATCCGGGACGAGGTTACCGCGCTCAGCCCAGCCTACGCTGAGCTGTACAACGACATCGCGGATCTCAGCGTCGAGAGCCGAAAGTATCTCGAGGCGACCCGCGTGGCGGAGGAGGCCATCAGAATTGACCCCCTCTCCTGGAGAGCCTACGGGATTCTGGGGATGAACCAACTCCGGCTCGGACTGATCGAAGAAGGCCGGGCGAACCTCGAAGCCGCCTTCGAGGGAGATCCCTACAGCGTGTGGTTCTACAACACGCTGGACCTCCTGGACACTTTTGAAAACTACGACGTCAATCAGGACGACCCCCGCTTTCTCTTCGTGGTTCACAGACGGGAATCAGCACTCCTCCAGCCCTACATCGAACAGATCACCGAAGAGGCGTTCGAGGCCCTGGTAGAACGTTACGGCGGGTACGAGCCCCCACTGCCCATCCGAATCGAGGTCTATCCTAGTCACGCCGACTTCTCCGTTCGCACCGTCGGACTCGCGGGCATGGGCGCCCTCGGCGTCACTTTCGGAAGCGTCCTTGCGATGGACTCGCCCGCCGCGCGGCCCCTCGGGGAGTTCAACTGGGCGTCCGTCCTCTGGCACGAGCTCGCCCACGTCTTCCACCTCGGGCTTACGGAACACGAGGTCCCACGCTGGTTCTCCGAGGGCTTGGCGGTCCACGAACAACGCCAGGCCCGCGAGGGTTGGGGCCACCAGGCCGGGCCCGGCTTTCTCATGCGGTACCGTGAGGGCATGCTGCTGCCGGTGAGCGAGTTGAACTCCGGCTTCGTGCAACCCGCCTACCCTGAACAGGTCATCGATTCCTATCTGCAGTCCTCGCTCGTGTTTGACTTCATCGAGTCCAGATGGGGACTTCAAGTCATTCGGGACATGCTCCGGGGATATCGGGACGGGCGAGCGACGCCCGAGCTGATGGAGAGCCTCCTGCGCATCAGTATGGACGACCTGGACCGCGACTTCGACGAGTATTTTCAGCAGCGCTTCGCCGGACCGTTGGAAGCCCTCCAGCCCCCCGTCAGCAGCCCAGGCATCCCAGTGGACCCCGAGACGATCGAAGATTGGACCCGGGTGGTGCGCGAGAACCCGAACAACTTTCCCGCGAGACTGGCCCTCGGGATCACGCTATTTCAGGAGGAGCGGTTGGACGAGGCTGAGGAGCATCTCCGTGCAGCCCTCCGCCTCTTTCCCGAGTACGGGGGCGGGGACAGTCCGTACTGGTTTCTCGCCCAGCTTCATCAGCAACGAGGAGAGACGGACCAGGCCGCCGCGGCGCTCACGCGCTTGACGGCCCTGAACGAGAGCCACTATCAGGCGTTCCTCCAACTCGCTGAGCTTCGGACCGAGCTGGGAGACACGGAGGGTGCCGCCGAAGCGATGGACGCGGCCGTGCTGATCTATCCCTACGAAATCGAGCTCCACGACCGACTGGCACAGGCTCACGAAGCGCGTGGTGACGCGGCCGGCGCCGTTCGGGAGCGGCGGGCCATCGTCGCGCTGGCGCCAGCCGATCTGGCCGGTGCCTACTACGAACTCGCTCTGGCGTACATGACTGCCGGAAACCCGGCGCAAGCCCGCTCGTCGCTTCTCAGAGCCCTGGAGATCGCACCGAACTTCGACGCCGGCCTACAGTTACTTCTCGATCTCAGAAACGGTGCGGGCTCAGTGCGTCCCGATTCACAACTACCTCCTGCCGGCGTACCGGGGCGATGAGCGTACCGGAATTACCCAAGAGGACAATGTGCCTCGACCAGACCCACACGATCTTCGACTCTTTTTTCCAGATCCGGTCGCTGAAAGCCCTGGCATCTCCTACTTTCCAGGTGGAGCCCGCATATCTCGGACTCCACGAGGAAAACGATCCTGACCGACGGCCTGGTGGTGATAGCCAACTATAACGATGACATCGGAGAATACTGGGAGTTATCGGACGTCCGTTGTTATCCGATCGATCTCTCTAACGAGGCGTACAAGCTGGGTGTCAACTAGGTGAGCTACGCCATGACGCACTGACCGACACGGGAATCGGCCCGGGACGGTAGGAAACCATAACAATGAGCCAACGGCCGCGAGGCGGCCTCGACGGAGCACGAAATGGCATTTAAGGAAGAGCAGGAAGTCGCCGCAGTTGAAGCTGTGGATGCGCCAGCCGAAACTGTGGACGACGCAGTCGACGCATCCGCAGCGGGTGTCCTCGAGAGTCCGGACGACATTGACCTCGCGGATCGAATGAAGGCGGGGCGCGAGCAGATCATCACTGAGGTACGGAAGCTCATTATTGGGCAAACTGAGGTCATCGAGCAGATGCTTCTGTCTCTCTTCGTCGGCGGCAATAGCCTGCTTCTCGGTGTGCCCGGGCTCGCCAAAACCATGTTGATCCACACCATCGCCGAAGTTCTCGATCTCAAGTTCGCGCGAATCCAGTTCACTCCTGACGTGATGCCGTCCGACATTACGGGCACCGACATTATTCAGGAGGACGCGGATACGGGTCGGCGCAGTATGGTGTTCGCCCCGGGACCGATCTTTGCGAACATTGTGCTCGCCGATGAGATCAACCGTACGCCCCCCAAGACCCAGTCGGCACTCCTGGAAGCGATGCAGGAGCACCGCGTCACGGTTCAGGGGACCACGTACGTGCTCGAAGAGCCCTTCTACGTGTTCGCCACGCAGAATCCCATCGAACTCGAAGGCACGTACCCTCTGCCTGAGGCGCAACTCGACCGCTTCATGTTCAAGATCATCATGGACCATCTCGCCGAGGACGAGGAAATGGAGGTCGTGCGTACCACGACCGGAACTCAGGCTCCGAAGTTCGAACACACGGTCAGCGGCAAGGATCTCATCGCGTTCCAGAAGCTCGTACGACAGGTGCCCGTCCCGGAGGCGGCAATGCGCTATGCCGTCAGCCTCGTTCGAATGACGCGGCCGAGCGAAAATGGGGGAAGTCCGGAGTTCGTCAACAAGTGGGTCGCCTTCGGAGCGAGCGTCCGGGCCGCCCAATACCTCATCCTGGGAGCGAAAGCCAGGGCGCTCACGAAGGGGCGTTACAACGTCAGCTTCGAAGACATCCGAGCGCTCGCCCACCCGGTTCTGAGGCATAGGATTCTCACCAACTTCCATGCCGAATCCGAAGGCGTGACCACGGGCCAACTGGTCGACCAGCTTCTCGAAGCCGTGCCCACACCCAAGTCGGGTCTGTAGGCGAATCCACAGGTGGCTGTCAGAGAGCGGTCGAGCGTTCGCGGCGCTGATACGCAGTTCCTCGATCCGGCCGTATTGAGCCGGATCGGCAATCTGGAGCTGTTGGCCCGCACGGTTGTAGACGGCTTTCTACAGGGTCTTCACAGATCGCCTCACCTAGGGATGTCGCTCGACTTCGCGGAGCACCGCGAGTATATGCCGGGCGACGACATCCGACGCATCGACTGGAGGCTTTTCGCTCGCACGGACCGCTTTTACGTAAAACTGTTCGAGGCAGAGACGGCCGCAAATTTCATGGTCGTGCTCGACATCTCGAAGTCCATGAGCTTCGGCACGCACTCAGTTAACAAGCTGGACTACGCGCGTTACCTTGGGGCCGCGCTCTCTTACTTCTCGCAGAAGCAGAGAGACCGGGTGGGCCTGGCGACCTTCGACCACGAAATCGTGGACTTCGTACCACCCTCCACCCGCCACCTCCAACTCGTCCTTCACACGCTGGCGCGAGCGGAGCCGGGGCGGCCCGGCACGCTGCGTGACCCACTCATGCGACTGGGCGACAACCTCCACCACCGGGGGATCATCCTACTTCTTTCGGACTTTTACGATGAGCCGGACAAGGTGATCGACGCCGTCCGCCATCTTCGGGCTCGAGGCCACGACGTGATCGTGTTTCATCTGCTTGACCCCGCTGAGCTCGAGTTCACGTACGACGCCGCGGCGAGTTTTCGGGATCTGGAAAGTGGCACGATGATTCCGGTCGTGCCCGATGAGCTCGCAGAGGAATATCGTGCTCTCATCGGCCGCCACACCGACGAGTTG
>CAUZVZ010000008.1:0-34670 GCA_963583605.1 Gemmatimonadales bacterium UBA6960 | reverse complement strand
CCGGGTCACGTGCATCAATCCACCCCCGTTCGTCGTGGCGAGCGAGATCCGAACAAGCGACCAATTGGGTGGGTCGGCGCCTCTGCCGCAAGGCGGGGAGAGCAACCCCGCTGTAGTGGCGGCCTCGGCGCTTCAGGGTGGCTCGCGACCTTCCGGGATGCCAGATTAGGCGCCCCGTGCGCACCCGTGGGCTGTGGGGATGGGTTCCACCAGCCTGTCATCTTCTTCAGGAGGATCGCCATGTTTCGAGGAGCAACCGCCCTCGCCCTGTCCCTCGCCCTGTCCCTCGCCCTGTCCTTCGTCGCCTGCCAGCCGCCCGTATCGGAGGCGGACGCCGCCCAGCCTGCGGTTCAGCAGGACGCCTCTCCTGAGTATCTGAATGCCAACCCTCGCGCACCGTACTCCGAAGGAGTCCGATACGGGGGCCTGCTGTTCTTGTCCGGAAAGCTCGGAGGGGGCGGGGAGCGCGGAATTCAGCCTGAGACTCGCATTGCTCTGGAGTCCATTCAAGATGCGCTCGAACGCTTCGGATCCTCCATGGACCGAGTCTTGAAGTGTACGGTCTTCCTGGCAGATATGGCCGAGTGGGGCGCCATGAACGAGATCTACGCTGAATTCTTCCCGCAGAACAAACCGGCCCGGACCGCTGTCGGAGCTGGAATGTCGGGAACCGCTCGGGTGGAAATCGAATGTATAGCTGCGGCGTGAAGTCGGATCGCCCCTCAGGCCGATGAAGTTGCTGGAGCGCGCACCCTGACGCCCGGGGACTCGTGAACGAGGGATCGCTGGAGGTCGTGACCCTCGGCGGGGGCTGCTACTGGTGCTTGGAGGCGGTCTTCGAGTTGCTCGAGGGCGTCGGGAGCGTGGTGTCGGGTGCCTCCGGCGGTCCAGAGCCGCATCCGACCTACGAGCAACTTTGCTCAGGGCGCACCGGGCACGCAGAGGTCGTCCAACTTCGGGTGGACCCGTCGGTCACGAGCTTCAGGGAGATCCTCGAGGTCTTCTTCGCTATGCACGACCCCACGACGCTGAATCGTCAGGGCGGCGACGCCGGGCCTCAGTACCGCTCAGCGATCTTCTGCCACTCTCCGGAGCAAAGGGAGACCGCGGAGGCGATGATCGCAGAGTTGACGTCAGAGGGCGTGTGGAAGGATCCGATCGTCACGGAAGTCACACCGTTCGAGGTGTTCTATCCGGCCAAACCGGAGCATCAGGAGTACTTCCGACGAAATGGGAACCAGCCGTACTGCCAGTTCGTGATCGACCCTAAAGTGGCGAAGCTCAGGAAGGAGTTCGCTCATAATCTGAAGAATTGATGACGGTCACGTTCGTCACATCCCACCCAGTGAAGCTTAGCCCGAAGTGACCGGGCCTAGTCCGGGTCGCTGTGCGAGACGCTGTTTTCGTCGCCCATCTCGTGCTTGAATCCCATGTACCAGTGCGACCCGTCGCAGAACGGCTTGTTGCGTGATCCGCCGCAGCGGCAAAGCGTCTGGCGCTCCCGCGCGTCGTACGCCTCGCCATCGCCGGCTACCACATTGAGACCGCGTATGGCGTAGGGGGCGTCCCTCGCCACCGTGATGCTGCGTCCCTCCGGGCTCTCGACCGGATCCGCAGAGTCCCCCATCAAGTAGCTCAGGGCGCCCGACGGGCACGCACTCACCACCCGGATGATCTCGTCTGCCTGTGCACCGTTGGGATCGATCCACGGCTCGACATCCAATTTGAACACTGAGCTCAGATTGTCCGTGCATACGCCCGCGTGAGCGCAGCGGCTGCGATCGTCGTGAATCGTGGCTTCCTCGCCCACGCAACGCTCCGCCCGGTCCGAGGCGGTGTCTTTGCTGGCGAACTCCTGGCCGTTGAAGTTGTTGGTCTTGTGAGTGCCATCGCAAAACGGTTTGTTGCTAGAGCCTCCGCACCGGCAGAGGGAATACCCCAGGGGAGCCTCGATCCCGTTGCCCTCATGGTCTAAGGATCGACCCTCCGCTCTCGACCCGGTAGGGACCGCCTTCCAGTACACGAATTCTCTGCTCGTCCTTCCCGTCAGTCATTTGTATGCTCCATGCTCGCCTGCACTAGATCCTCGCCTGCACCGTGTAGAGTTGGTGGTAGCGCCCGTCGATCTCGATCAAGTCATCATGTCGTCCGCGCTCGACGATCTCTCCGTCTTCGATGACCAAGATGAGATCGGCTCGCTGGATAGTCGAGAGACGGTGTGCGATGACGAATGTAGTACGATCCTGGAGGAGTCCTCCCAGGCTCTGCTGAATCAACGCCTCGCTCTCCGTGTCGAGGCTCGACGTGGCCTCGTCGAGCAGCAGCACGCGTGGATCGGACAGCAGCGCCCGCGCGATGGTGACCCGCTGGCGCTGGCCTCCGGAGAGCTTGACGCCACGCTCGCCGATGACCGTGTCCAATCCCTCCGGAAAGCGATCCGTGAACTCCGTGACGTAGGCCTGATCTGCCGCGTCCTGCAGCTCAATGTCGCTGGCGCCGGTTCGTGCGAAGAGCAGATTCTCGCGGATCGTGCCGTCGAACAGGAAGTCGTCCTGGAGCACCAGGCCGAGCTGCGACCGGTAGCTCGACAGCTTTACGGTGGCCAAGTCGACGCCGTCCATCAGGACCCGGCCTGAATCAGGCGTCAGGAAGGTCGCCGCCAGTCCGGCCAGCGTCGACTTTCCGGAGCCCGAACTCCCAACGAGGGCGATGACCGTTCCCGGATCGGCCTCGAAGGTGATGCCGCGCAGCACGGGCTTGTCCTCTTCATACGCGAAGGAGACGTCCTCGAACACGACATGTCCATGAATCTTCGGCATGGCCACGGTACGTTTCGGATCGTCGTCCTCCGAGGGCCACGAGAGGATCTCCGCGGTCCGATCGAGGCCGGCGAACGCCTCCGTCATCTGGGTGCCGATATTAGCCATCTGGACGATCGGCCCAATGAGAAACGCCATGAACAGTGTGAAGGAAACGAGATCCCCCAATGTCAGGGACCCCTGAAGGATCTGCCGGCCACCGTAGCCCATGATGAGCACGCTCGCCGTGCCGATGAAGAACGTGCCGAGACTCGTGACGGTGCTCGAGGTCGTGAGCGTCTGCTTGACGTTCTCGAAGATGCGGAGAACCCCGCTCTCGAAGATATCGCCCTCTTTTTCGATCGCGTGGAAGCCCTTGATGACGCGAATACCCCCGAGCGCTTCGGTAAGACGACCGGTGACTTCCGCACGGATCTCACCGCGGTCACGGAACGCCGGGCGCAGGGTCTGGAACGCCCGGGTCGACACGACGCTGAAGAGCCCCAGAGGGACCAGGACGAGCAGCGTCATGACGAAATCGATTCGTGCGAGGAAGGTGAACGCGACGATCGCCGTGATCGTGCCCCCGACCAGTTGAACCAGGCCGGTGCCCACCAGATTACGGACACCTTCCACGTCGTTCATGATGCGGGAGACCAACTCTCCAGATTTCATGCTGTCGAAGAAACGCACGGGCAGGGTCAGGACATGCCGCTGGACTTGGGAGCGGAGTTGGGCGATCAAGTGTTGCGCTTCCACGCTGAGGAGGAGCGTCAGGAGGTAGGCGGAAGCCGATTGGACGATCACGGCCAACACCAAGAGTCCCAGGAGCCTGAAGAGCAGGTCGAACTGACCCTGGCCGAGCACTCCGTCGACCAGGTACTTGGTCGAGGCCGGAAGCACCAGCCCGCTGAGTCGATTGAGAAGGATCAGAAACAGGCCCACCGCAATGAGCTTGCGACGGGGCCAAATGATTTCGTGAAACGCGTGCCGGAGGCTGTTTCCGGTGACTTTGGTAGGCTTGGCCAATCTTGGATCCCGTGAGTAGTGTGAGCCCGCCGGTGTCAGCGATCTACCCAGGAAGACCTAAGCTCAGCCGGTTACGGGTGGGGCTCGAAGATGGGGGGTCCATAATACAGAGAGGCCGGGGGAGTTCAAAGGGGGATGACCGCATTGCCCCCTCGAGGGGTAGAACGAAAGGATACCTACACCCGAAGGCGGGGTTGTGACGAACCATGGGAAGCCTGAGAGACGACCTGGGTGGGCCTGGAATCGAGGTGCTGGAGACGCATATCTCCTGGGTCTTTCTCACCGAGCGCGACGTATGGAAGGTGAAGAAGCCGGTCTCGCTCGGCTTTCTCGATTTCAGCACCGCCGAAAAAAGAAAGGCCGCTTGTGAGGCTGAGGTTCGCCTCAATCGACGTCTGGCCCCCTATGTGTACCGAGGCGTGCTTCCCATCACGGTCGATTCCCTCGGGCGCCACCGCTTCGGTGGGTCTGGAGTTCCGGTGGACTGGGCCGTTCACATGGACAGGCTTGCCGACGCGGACCGGGCGGACGTGCGTCTCAGGGAGGGCCGGCTCTCAATCGCGCACGTGACTGGAGTTGCGAAGCACATCGCTGCCTTTCATGCCCGTGCCCGGTCGGATGACCAGAGCGCACGTTTCGGAGCCGTGGAGGCGATCACGCGCGTCATTCGAGACAATCTGGAGGTGGGCCGGGCGGCGGCGTGCGACCTGTTGGGCGAAGCGGACGCACAAGCCATCGAGGCGGAACAGCTGGGTTTTCTCTCGGATCAAGCGACCCTCTTCGAGGACCGGATACGGGCCGGACACATCAGGGAAGGCCATGGGGACTTACGCCTCGAGCACGTCTATCTGGGCGATGACGATGGGATCAGAATCCTCGACTGTATTGAGTTCAATGATCGGTTCCGGTTCGTGGACGTCTGTTCCGACGTGGCGTTTCTTTCGATGGATCTCGTCTACCACGGCCGGGGAGACCTGGCTGAACTGTTCCTTTCCCGATACGCGCAGGTGTCGAACGATTACGATCTGTACCCGCTCGTCGGATTTTACGAGAGCTATCGCGCGTATGTGAGGGGTATGGTCAACGCGATCCGGGTTGAGGATGAAGGTGCGTCCGCGTCCGTGCGGGAGCGCTCAGCGGGTGCTGCCCGCCGTTTCTACCGTCAGGCCTTGGACTCGGACCCAGAGGCTCGCTCAGTTGTCCCTCCCATGGTCCTGGCTGTCGGCGGGATCGTGGCCTCGGGGAAGAGTACCCTTGCCGATCGGGTCGGGCGCGAGATGAGGACTCCAGTGGTGAGCTCTGATCGAACACGGAAGTGGCTACTCGGTGTCGAGCCCACGACCTCGGTTAGCCCAACCGGGAGTGCGGCGCCTTGGACGGCTGCGTATTCGCCCGAAATGACCGCGCGAGTCTACGACGAGGTCTTCCGACGAGCGCGCTCGGTCCTCGAGTCGAAACGACCTGTGGTGATCGATGCCTCGTTCCGTTCAAAGGCCCACCGTGAAGTGGTTCGGCAGTTGGCACACGGGGCTGGCGTGCCGTTCTTGTTCGTCGAATGCCAGGTTGCCTCCGACGTGGTTCGAGAACGACTCCATCAGCGCGATCGGGAGCCCACCGTGAGCGACGCCCGGGCAGCACTTCTCGACGATTTCGTTGCCGCTTGGGAGTCCGTTGACGAACTCGAGCCGTCTGAGCACCTGAGTCTCGACACCTCGGGCTCCATCGAGACGAACGTGGATCTGATTTGGTCGATGCTTGGCTGAGAGGCCGGGGATCGGGTCTAGCCGCTGATCTCGTGGGCTTCCCCGGCACCCTTCGGCACCCGGATGCGTTCGACCATGCGCCCGATCTCGGGCGGGGGAGCAGGCGTGAACCGAGCCACCGTGATCGCGACCGCGAAGTTCAACAGCATACCGACGGCACCAATACCTTCGGGTGAGACACCGAACCACCAGTTCTCGGCGGTATTCGCAGCCGGATTGATGAACTTGAAGTAGACGATGTACCCCGCCGTGAACGTAATTCCGGTGATCATCCCTAGGATCGCCCCTTCGCGGTTCATTCGTTTCGAGAAGATTCCCATGATGATCGCAGGGAAGAATGAAGCCGCGGCGAGACCGAACGCGAAGGCGACCACCTCCGCGACAAATCCGAAATTTCTTATTCCCAGAGCACCGGCCACGACTACCGCGAACCCCGCGGCGACACGGGCGGCTATGAGTTCGCCGCGTTCGGTGATATCGGGTTTGAAGGCGCGCTTGAGAAGGTCGTGACTCACGGCCGCTGAAATCACCAGGAGAAGGCCGGCGGCTGTGGACAGAGCGGCGGCCAACCCGCCTGCTGCGACGAGGCCGATGACCCAGTTGGGAAGATTCGCGATTTCCGGGTTGGCCAGCACCATGATATCCCGATCGATGGTGAGCTCGTTTTCGATCGGAACTCCCGTAGCGGTCTGAGCCTCGGGGCCGACGTACTGAATGATGCCGTCTCCATTGCGGTCATCGAAGGTGATCAAGCCGGTGTCTTCCCAAGTGGAGAACCACTCCGGCATCTCGGCGTACGGTTGTTCCGACACGGTGTTCAGCAGGTTCGCCCTCGCGAAGACTGCCACGGCAGGTGCCGCAGTGTACAGTAGGGCGATGAACACGAGCGCCCAGCCAACGCTGATTCGGGCGTCTTTCACTCTCGGGACGGTATAGAAGCGGATGATCACATGCGGCAGACCGGCCGTACCGACCATGAGCGCGGCTGTGATGAAGAAGACGTCGATCGTGGATTTCACTCCCGACGTGTATGCCGTGAAGCCCAGTTCCGCGTTTAGGCCGTTGAGCCGATCCAGCAGGAAAGTCCCAGTCTCCTGATCGACCCCTCCGAACCCGAGTTGCGGGATGGGGTTACCCGTGATCAGGATCGACAGAAAAATCGCGGGGACCAGGTAGGCAAAGATCAACACACAGTACTGCGCGACCTGTGTATAGGTGATGCCTTTCATGCCGCCGAGGACAGCGTAAAAGAACACGATGCCCATACCGATGACTATGCCGGTGTTGATGTCGACTTGGAGGAAACGACTGAAGACGATCCCTACGCCGCGCATCTGACCGGACACGTAGGTGAAGGATACGAATATGGCGCACACCACGGCCACGATTCGTGCGGTCTGTGAGTAGTACCGATCCCCCACGAAGTCAGGCACCGTGTACGCACCGAACTTCCTGAGGTATGGTGCGAGGAGCAGCGCCAGGAGCACATACCCGCCGGTCCACCCCATGAGATAGACCGACCCGTCATAACCCGAAAAGGAGATGATCCCCGCCATGGAGATGAACGAAGCCGCGGACATCCAGTCTGCCGCGGTGGCCATGCCGTTCGCCAGAGGTGACACGCCGGTGCCCGCTACGTAGAACTCGCTCGTGGAGTGCGCCCGCGACCAGACGGCGACGCCGATGTACAGCGCGAAGGAAAGCCCTACCAACACGAAGGTCCAGGCGGTGACGGTCACGGCTGGCCCCTCATTCGTCTTCCTCGCTGACTCCGAACTCGCGGTCGAGGCGGTTCATGAGATACACGTACACGAAGATCAAAACCACGAACACGTAGATGGAGCCCTGCTGCGCGAACCAGAACCCAAGTGGGAATCCGGTTCCCGGCAGTCGAATACGGTTCAACGGTTCAACGAACAGAATTCCCGCGCCATACGAAATGCCGAACCAGATGACCAGAAGAATGCCCACATACGTGAGATTTCGGCGCCAGTAGTTCTCGCTGGATACGGCGGGGCGATCAGGATTGTGTGCCATGGCGGGGTAGTTTGGGCCTCATGACCGCGGTGTGGCAAGGCCGGGCTCCATGACAACTCCTTCTGGATGGCCGCGTCATCGTTTGCTATCGAGTCCTGAAGAAGCGGAACCCGAACTTACGCTTGGTCGTAGTAGAGCCGTTATGTGAATCCTGTGTCGTCATCGGCCCGCGAGCTACCACGAGAGATCTTCTGCCGCTCGATCTCCCCTTCTTTTTCGGAGGATTTGCCGTTTTGTCCGCGGTTTTGAAGAGCCGCGCCGGCATGACGACTCTCCTGGGCGTTTCCCTCACGGTGCTGGAGGGGATTTCTGGGATCGCTTTGATGCTTTCCACCCTCCTCAGGGCGGGATCCTTGGCGACGGCCTCCGCGGTAGGGATCGTTACGGCGGTGTTGGTGGCCTTTTCGTCCACGGTCCACGTGATGAAGGTCCGTGATCGTAGCTGAGCTCGCGAGGCGTCGGAGGAGAAGCGGCTCTATGCCGCCATCAAGTATCCGATGGGCGATATCGCGAGCGTAACTGAGAACGAACCCTCGGAGCCGGACATCTCGACGGATCTGGGGGATGGCAGCGACCGACCCGAGAGCCCGCCCAGCTAAATCGCTATAGGGCCGGGATGCGGCAGGCTTTGTCAGAAATAGCTTGATGGCCTGCTCCGGCGTGGGGAATATTCAAGAGACATGAAGGATTCCTCCACATCCTCGCGTCGCGCCGGCATCGAGATCGCAGCGGCCTCCTAAGTGGTCTTGTTCCAGGAGTTGGCGCTCATTCGTTGGCTCCCGGCTCAGGTCCGGGTCATCGCGTATTTCCCGGATCTCATACCGTGATCGCTTTTCTCCTGATCGAGACCAAGTTCGTGACCACGATGAATCTCGTGTGTGGGGCCACATGGCTCACGAGCGCGGTGGTATTCGGGGCCATTCTGGCCATGATTTTGGTCGGAACGGTGCTCATGAAGTTGCGCCCGCTGCCTTGGACGTGGGCCGCTACCGGGCTCGTTCTTACGCTGATCGCCAGCTATCTGGTTCCGACGGAGGCCTTGGTGGGACGCTCCGCGGTCGTTCGCCTGATGCTGTCCGTTCTCATGGTCGGAGGCCCGATCTTCTTCGCCTCCGTGTGCTTCGCGCTGTGCTTCCGCGTGCGTCCAGAAACGGACATCGCCTTCGGGTGGAATCCATTGGGGTCCTTCTTGAGTTCTTCTCGATGTCGGTGGGCCTCAAGGCACTGACGCTGATCGCCATCTTGGCCTACCTCAGCGCCTTCCTGTCCGTGCCGATACGTGGCGGCCTGGAGCCCCTACTCGTCCCAGAGGTTTCCTAGAAATACGTTGACTTCTTCAGCCGGACTCATGCGTCCAGCAACGCCATCATCAGCCCGCTCCGGACCTTCGGCTCGAACCAGGTCGATTTGGGCGGCATCAGCCGGTTCTGACGGCACACTTCGATGAATTCGTCCATGGTGACTGCGGCAATCGTTACCGCGTGGGTCGCCCTCCCTTCGTCCACCTCCCGTTGCAGCCATGCCGCGTCCTTGTTGCTGCCGACAAACGTGAGCCGGTCGTCGCCGGCGTCGGCGATCCCGAAGACGTGTGCGAAGAGGTTCTTCTGGACGATGCCGTAGTCGATGGCTTCGGCCGCGTCGTCCGGATCGAATGTCCCCGGAAGCGGCCGTAGACGCAGCCAGCCACCGTCGGGGGTGTAAAGCCCGATGTTATGGGTCTCGGTGGGTTGGTAGGGGCCCGCCTCGGCGGGTGTATCGAGTGTGAACTTCTCCCCGATTGCAGCCTCGAGCCCATCCGACGGGAGCGCTGAGGCCCGCACGAGCCGGTTGTACGGCCGGATACCCATCGTGCGCGCCGGAAAGAAGACGCTCAGGAAATGTTCGTTTCCGAGCATAGCCGCGGCTGCGCTCCGGTGATTCCCGTCGGCCACATAAGCGTGTGGCTCCTGCGCGAGGAGCTCCTGGAATCGCTGTATGGCTCCCCCATCGCGGACGATCCACATGCGGTGCCAGTTCGCGTGTTGATCGACCACTTCGAGGTCCGGTGGAGCGCCTGAAGCGTGTGCCTCTAATTGCCTCTGGAGCTCGCCCGACGCGTCATCGACTCCGTTATTCACCATGCCGATGATCGCCTTGGTGGCCTCGATCAAGTCGGCCCGGCCGCGCGCCTTCGGCTCACGCACTCCCTCGTTCCGGATGATGGTCCCTTGGGGGGTCGTGTCGGTCCGGATCTCGTCGGTCCGAGCCATGCCGCCCAGACCGATCTGGCGCACATCCGGGCGGGCGTCGTCGTCGATCTCGTAGACCCAGAGGATGTCCCGCACTTCCTCCGTCAGTTCACTCGCCTCGAGCTCCGCCATGTTGGTGTGCGCTTTGGCCAGCGCATTTCGCGAATCGCCATGGCAAATCTCATCGGGCGAGTCCGCGTGGCAATGAGCCATGGTCACACGCAGCACACTCATGGGATGGTCCTGAAGGACGTCCCAAATTTCGCGATCGCCCTGGAACTCGTCGTAGTTGGGTGCGCTGATGCGCGCGGCCGCGGCCGAATCGACGGGGATGAGGGCGCGGCGGACCGGGGTGATCGTGATCATGAGATGGGCGACCCGTCGAAGGGCCTTCCTGCAGGGGATTCATCCTGACTGGATCCAGTCTTCGAACGGCGAAAGATAACGCATGCGGGCTTTCGCAGGAGGCCCGCATGCCGCTTCTTTTCCCCTCGCTGAAATCCACTCCGGCGAAAGGCGGAACGGTAAATAGTCCCGTCCCGCCGGAGGTCCTTATGGGCAGATCCAGAGGTGGGAGCACGCCCGCGTGAGGCCCGTAACGTGAAGACCGAAAGATGAGTTCGCCCTTGGAACAGCAGCCCACACCGGTGGTGCTGCTGGTCTCTGATATTAGCGGCAACAGGGATTTCATGATCTCCCACAAGAAGGCTCTGGCTCATAGTAAGATGATCATCCGGGAGCTGATCGAGGCGCTCATCCGTCAGATCGACGTGCCTCTCCAACTGGTCGACCTGGAGGGCGATGCGCTTTTCATTTACGCGCCCAAGACCGTTGATCTGAGTGCCTGGGGGCGCCGCGGCCAGCGCATTGTGAAGCGCATCCTACAGATGTTCACCGCGTTTGGCCGCAGCATCGTCGAAATCGGATCCTATAGCGTTTGCCGGCGTCCAGCGTGCTCCAACATCACTGAGCTCAAGCTCAAGATCGTCGTGCACTCGGGGGAGGGACTTCTGAACGAGGTGGGTGGGTTTCCGGTCCTTTCGGGGGTCGACACCATCGTAGTCCACCGCTTGCTCAAGAATTCAGTCTAACTGGACGAGTACGTTTTGATGACGGAGGCGGCGCACCGGGACCTTCCTTTTCCTGATCAAAAAGGGATAGTCGAGGGGAGAGAGCAATGCGATGTGGGAACGTTCAAGACGTTTCTCTTCCGCCCCAAGTATTCCGTAGAGTTCAACGAAGAGGCGATCTGAGAATCCTTTTCGGATTCCAACGTGGCGGTGAGAATCCTACGGGACGAACTCCAACGGGAATACACGGATGTGCCCTCCGATCCGGCGAAGGGATTCCACTTCAACACGGGCCAGCGAGCCGCGGAGATCAACGAATACGAGCCGGAGTGGATCGCGCCCATACTGAGCGATGTCGTGGAGTCTTTTGCTGGCCTGGGAAACCCGTTCAGCCTCGGTACGATTCAGCCCGGCGAGCACGTGCTGGACGTGGGCTCGGGAGCCGGCCTGGACAGCTTGATCGCGGGGTAGATGGTGGGTGTCGACGGTCACGTGATCGGCGTGGAGATGACGGCCGCCATGATCGAGAAGGCGCGAGCCGCGGCCGACGCGATGGGCGTCGATCAAATCGAGTTCTGAGAGGGGTACATGGAGTCGTTGCCTGTGCCAGACGGATGGGCCGATGTCGTGATCTCCAACGGGTGTATCAATCTGGTGCCCGACAAGTCACTGGTTCTGGGCGAGATATTTCGGGTCCTGCACCCTGGTGGCCGGTTACAGGTGGCGGACGTGACGGTGCTGAAGGCGGTTCCGGAGGAGGCGAAGCAGGACATCGACCTGTGGACCCACTGAATCACGGGTGCTCTGCTCGAAGCAGACCTCGAGGCCGCGGCTGCCAACTTCGAGGAGTTTGAAATCACTTGGAGGAAGAACGTGTTCGAGGGCGCGGCCCGTCCCTCCACTGATGCGGAGGCCTTCGGGACGAGGGGCGTAAATTTTCGAGCGGTGAAGCCCGGACCTACCTAGTGTCCTGTCCCACAAGTGGGCACGATACTAGTACGCCATCTCGTCCGGACCGCTCCTTCCATCCGCGACCCTCACCAGGCGTACCCGAGCCTTCCCGAACATCTCCTGTAGCGCCTCGATGGTGTCGCGGCTGGGGTCGGCTCTGAGCGTTCGTGACCGCAGAACTGGCGCCGAAACCCCATTGCCGCTTCCGAGGACGAGTTCGACGGGAGCGGTTCCCGGGTGGGCCGCCAGAACCTCCTTGGCTTGAGCGAAGACGTCGTCGTCCAGCTCCGCGCCAATCGGTAACTCGATCTGAAGGGCCAACTGGCCGCTGTTGGGCACGCCCTCGAGTAGAACGGCCTCGTTGAGGAAGATCGGTGGGTCTTCCTCGTCGCGTTCCCGTCCGCTCACCCTTCCGGAGATGAGGACGACAGCGTCCTGCTGAAGCGTCTCCTTGTACTTCTGCCAGTTGTCTTTGAAGGCCAGGACCGTGGCCGTCCCGAAAAAGTCTTCCACCGTGATCTTGCCCCACTCAGAGTTGTCACGGCGTGAGATCTGCCTTTGGACTTTGGCCACGACGCAGGCCAGTTCGAGCGGCCGTCCGAGATATTCCTTCAAATTGGCTGTGTTCACTCCGTCGAAGGCCCGCACGACTTCAGCGAAGCGATCGAGTGGGTGTCCGGAGATGAAGAAGCCCAGGGCCTCCTTCTCTCTTTTCAACCGTTCCTGTTCGGGCCACTCCGGGACGTTGGGCAGGCCGGGGTCCTTGCGCTCGAGGCTCGCCTCTCCGGTGCCGAAGAGAGATGCCTGGCCCGCTTCCTCTTCGGATTTTCGGGCGCTGATTTCTGAGTAGGCTGTATCCAGCCCCGCGAGGAGCTGCGCACGGTACCCGAATGAGTCCAAGGCCCCCGCGGCGATGAGGGCTTCGACGGCACGCTTGTTAAGAGCGCGGAGATTGACGCGCTCCAGGAACTCGAAAATCGCAGTGAAGGGTCCGTCCGCTTCACGCGCGTTGAGAATCGATTTGACCGCGCTCGACCCCACGCCTCGAATGGCACCCAGGCCGAATCGGATGTGCGTCTCACCGACGGCCGTGAACTTCCAACCCGACTCGTTCACGTCAGGCGGGAGGACCTGGATGCCGTCGTCCAACTTCGGTAGATAGCGGGGGAGTTCCCGGCAATCTCCGATGTACTTGACCACGTCATCGGTATTGGAGACGACCGCTGAGAGCATGGCGGCCATGAACTCAGCGGGGTAGTGCGCCTTCAGCCAGGCGGTGTGGTAGGAGATGACTGAGTACGCGGCGGAGTGCGAGAGGACGAAGCCGTACCGTCCGAAGGTCTCAATCTGCTCGGCGAGGCTCTCTGCCGTGCGCTTTTCCACGCCCCGGGCGATGGTCTTCGCGATGAACTGCTGGAGCTCCGCCCGGATGAGCGAGGCGATTTTCTTGCCCATCGCCTTCCGGAGCACATCCGCCTCGGCAAGATTGTAGCCCGCCAGGACGTTGGCGATGCGCATCACCTGTTCTTGGTAGACGATGACGCCGTACGTGGGCTCGAGGATCGGCTGGAGGTCGGGATGGTCGTAGCGAACCTCTTCTTGGCCTGTTTTACGCCGGATATAGGCGTCTGTCATGCCTGAGTCGAGCGGACCGGGGCGGATCAGCGCGCTGGTGGCCACCAAGTCGTTGAAGCGGTCACAGCGCATGGCTCTGAGCTTTTCGACCGCTAACTTCGACTCAAATTGGAAGATGCCTGACGTCCCACCCCTCGCGAGCATCTTGTACACGGGGGGGTCGTCGAGGGGAACGTCGTCCATGGACTCGAAGACAGCGCCGGTCTCCGGGTGCCTCAACTCTCCGATTCTGGCCTTGACCGCCTCCACGGCGTCGTGGATGACCGTGAGCGTCTTGAGGCCCAGGAAATCCATTTTGAGCATGCCTGCGTCTTCGAGACAGTTCATGTCGTATTGCGTGACATGCATCGCCTCGGAGGCGTCTCCGTTCGACCCGTTCTTTCCCGTTTGGATGCAGACCGGTACGTAGTTGTCGAGCGGGCCTGGCGCGATCACGACGCCCGCGGCGTGCACCGACGAGTGCCGGGAAAGACCCTCGAGCGTCATCGAGTAGTCAAAGAGCTCCTTGTATCGGCCCCCCTCCTCGTACAGGTCCTTCACCTCCTTGAGCTTCGTGATCGCCTCCTTGACGGTGAAGGCCTGTCCCGGCGTATTGGGGATCATTTTGGCGATCCGGTCCGTCTCAGACGGCTCGATCCCGAGCGTTCGGCCGACGTCGCGGATCACCGCGCGGGACTTCATGGTCCCGAACGTGATGATCTGCCCGACGGCGCGCCTGCCATATTTCTCCTTCACGTACTCGATGACTTCGGCCCGCCGTTCATAGCAGAAATCGACGTCGATGTCCGGCATCGAGATCCGCCCGGGATGCAGAAAACGCTCGAAAAGGAGGTCGAAGGCCAAGGGATCGAGCTTGGTGATCCGGAGGCAATAAGCGACGATCGACCCCGCGGACGAACCCCGGCCCGGTCCTACCGGAATGCCGTGACGCAGGGCCCAGTCGATGAAGTCCCACGTGATCAAGAAATAGCCGGCATACCCCATCTCGATGATGACGCCCAACTCGTAGTCGAGGCGCTCCTGGACCGCTTCGGGGAGGGGATCTCCATAGCGCCGCTTGGCACCCTCAGTGGCCAGAAAAACGAGGTAGTCGTTCTCGTCCGTGTGGTCTTCGGGAAGCGGGAATGCGGGCAAGTGGTAGGTCTTTTCAAATCCCAGGTTCACGTCGTCGGCGATTTTCAGGGTGTTCTCGAGGACGTCCGGCCGATCCGGAAATCGTTCGGCGATCTCCGGCGCGCTCTTGAAGTAGAGGCCGTTGTCGTATCGCATTCGCCCGGTATCGCTTCGATCCTTTCCGAGGCCGATGCAGAGTAGGACGTCGTGCGCTTCGTGATCCTCCGCACGAAGAAAGTGAGCGTCGTTGGTGGCGATCACCGGAAGCCCCATCTCCTCGGAGAGCTTGAAGATTTTTTCGTTGAGCCCCGCCTGCCCCTCGGAGTCGTGCGCCTGAACCTCCAGGTAGTACCGGTCCTGGAAGAGGTTCGCGTACCAAGTGGCAGCCTCGCGGGCGCCCTCCCAGTTGTCCGCCGTAAGATGACGCGCGACCTCTCCCGCCAGACACGCCGAACTGACCACCAGTCCCTCTGCGTGGGCCGCCAGAACCTCCCTATCCACCCTCGGCTTGTGGTAGAAGCCCTCCGTGTATCCGATGGACGACAGCTTCACCAAGTTCTTGTAGCCCGCCATGTCGCGAGCCAGGAGCACGAGGTGGTAATAGGCTCGCTCTCCCTGACCGGCCTTGGAGCGGTCCCGTCGATCGCCCGGCGCCACGTACGCCTCCATGCCGATGATCGGTTTGATCCCGTCCTTCATGGCCAGTTTGTGGAAGGCCCAGGCGCCGAAGAGACACCCGTGGTCGGTGAGGGCGAGGCCGGGCATCTCGTATTCCTTGGCCCGGTGGACGAGGTCGGTGAGGCGGTTGGCTCCGTCGAGGAGCGAGTATTCAGAGTGCGTGTGGAGGTGGACGAAGCTCACGTGTGCCCGGTCTTAGACGCGTGTGTAGATGAAGATTCGGCCCCTGGTGGGATCGAAAAAGGTCCAGCGTCCACATACTACACATCCGGGCGACGACCGACAAAAGGGACGAGGTGCGGATGGCGTAACCGGGCGGTTTGGGGTGGAAGGACTCCGCCATTGGGGAGGAATCCCCGGGTATTGGTGGGGTGTCCTACCGCCCTACTCGATCACCCACGTGCATTTATCCCCGGCGTTCCATTTGGGTGAAGACAGCATTTCCAATGCCGTGCGTCCGAGCACTGAGTCCGAGGTGATCAGGGTGACCCCGAGCAGGAAGGGCGATCCGCCCCAATAGTCGTAGTCCAGAGTGTAGCCGTTCTGCACGAGGTCGAAGCCGTCCGGAGGGTACGTGTCGAGCCCCGGCGGGACGATGCCGCTACTCACGCCAGACGGCCAAGCCTGCTGATCGGTCTGGTAGTTGAAGGCGGCCAAGCGAACGATCTGCATGTCGCTGATGGCATCCGCCGCCCGGGCTTTGACGACGATGGAGGTGAGTTGGGGTTGCGCGATAGCCGCAACGATGCTGATGATCAGCAGTACGATAAGGACCTCTATCAGGGTCACACCCTTACGGCCTTGGATCGGGCACTCGATCATATCGCCGGGCTCCCTGCGGGAGTCGGCGACACGCCCCCGGAAACGATCGCTATCGCATCGCTGAGGAGGTCCGATACCGGGTCATTGGAGTTGAAATACACCTTGATGTCTCCAGCCTGGCCGCTCAGTTGAAAAGCATTTTCGCCCAGCGGCACGTACTGCAAGGCAGCGGGATTGTCACCCAGTTCCCCAAGGTCGTTAGAAAGGCGTCCGTTGTCCGCCGCAAACCGAAGTATGTTGTTCACTTGTATGGACATTTCGATGCGGAGGCCGGCCTCCTGATTGGCGGACGGAACGGAATAGACGGCACCTCCGGAATGAGCGTCGCCGGCGGGAAGACCCACAGCCAAATCGACACAAGCGCAAGAACGGGCGGGACGGAGGGGTGCAGACGGAGCCGTCCGGACTTCTGCCCTGCGGCGCCCCGAAGCTCGGTTCGACGCGCCTAGTCTTTCAGGATGTCCGTTAGGGCATCCCCATACTCACTGGAACCCGGCCAGTTAATCGGCTTGGGCGGGTCTTTGTACTTATCGGGCACCGATGGCAGAACGGCTCAAAAAATTGAATGCACTTCTATTTTTTCCGTCATCACGCAATATGCACTGCGAGGCCCCGGGACCCCAACAGTCTTGTTCGCAGGGACCTTGTAGGTGATCTCTCAGGACGGTATGAAGTACATGTTCATCTCTTCGACTACGACAGGAATCAGGCCATGTGGCTATGGGGTCTAGGACTCGCGTTGGTGGCGGTCGTACTCTACGACCTCCTCCAGAAGCGTCACGCCATTCTTCGAAGTTTTCCCATCATTGGCCACTTCCGATACATCCTGGAGGCGATCGGCCCTGAGTTGAGGCAGTACATCGTCACGGACAACAACGAGGAGCGTCCCTTCACGCGCGACCAACGGAGGTGGGTCTACGCGTCGAGTAAGAAGGAGAACAACTACTTCGGCTTCGGCACGGACAACGACCTCGAAACCGCCTCCAACTTCGTCATCATCAAGCATCAGGTGATGAGCGTCTCGCCGGTTGCCATGGGCGAGGCCTACGGGAAGGCCGGGGCCGAAGGGGAATATCCCCTTCCGTGCGCGAAGGTGCTGGGGGGCGCCCGAGGACGGGCACACTCCTTCCGTCCCGACTCGGCCGTGAACCTTTCTGCCATGAGCTACGGTTCGCTGTCGAGCGCCGCCGTGAGCGCGATGAACCAGGGCGCCAGGATCGCGGGGTGCCTCCAGAACACGGGCGAGGGGGGCATCTCCCCCTATCATCGGCAGGGCGGTGACCTGATCTGGCAGTTGGGAACGGGCTATTTCGGTTGCCGCTCCAAGACCGGTGGCTTCGACATGAACTTGTTCTTGGATCAGATCGACATGAGCCCCGTGAGAGCGGTGGAAATAAAGCTCAGCCAAGGGGCCAAGCCCGGCCTCGGGGGATTGCTTCCGGGTGCCAAGGTCACGAGGGAGGTTGCGGGGATTAGGGGGGTTCCCGTAGGCGAGGACGTGTTCAGTCCGTCGGCGCACTCCGCGTTCGCCAGCGTCGATGAAATGCTGGATTTCGTGGAAATGTTGGCCGACGCGACCGGGCTACCCGTCGGCATCAAGTCCGCGGTCGGCGAGCACCACTTCTGGGAGGAGCTGGCGAACCTCATGTCGAGAGGGGACAGGGGGGTCGACTTCATTTCCGTCGACGGGGGTGAGGGCGGAACCGGTGCCGCCCCCCTCGCGTTCTCAGATCACGTGGCGTTGCCCTTCAAAGTCGGATTCAGCCGTGTCTATCGAATTCTCGCTGAGGCGGGCATCCACGAGAACGTGGTCCTCATGGGATCGGGCAAGCTGGGTCTGCCGGCCAACGCGATGGTCGCTTTTGCGCTCGGATGCGACACCATCAACGTGGGACGCGAGGCGATGCTGGCCATCGGATGTATCCAAGCCCAGCGGTGCCATACGGGACACTGTCCCACCGGAGTGGCGACCCAGAATCGTTGGTTGGTTCGTGGATTGGATCCGACCTCGAAAGCCGCCCGCTTGGCCAACTATATCGTCACGCTCCGAAAGGAGATCCTGCAGCTGTGTCGCGCGAGCGGCGCGGCCCATCCGGGGCTCCTGTCGGGGGACGCGATCGAGATTCTGGACGGACGTTTCGGATCCGCCACGCTACACGAGCTCTTCGGGTACCGTGTGGGTTGGGGTCTACCGTCTGAGGAGGACCGGCGCGAGATCGTGCGGATGATGGAGGACGCCGCCCGAATGGAGACGAACTAATAAAGTACGTAGGCCGAATGGCGACGCCCCTAGTAGCGGTACGCCTCGGGCTTATACGGTCCCTCCTTGTCCACGCCGATGTAGCCTGCCTGCTCGTCCGAAAGCTCAGTAAGCCGGGCGCCCAATTTATCGAGGTGGAGGCGCGCGACTTTCTCGTCCAGAATCTTCGGGAGTACATAGACTCGCTTTTCGTACGAGTCCCGGTTCCTGGCGAGTTCGATTTGCGCGATCACCTGGTTGGTGAAGCTGGCCGACATGACGAAGCTCGGATGACCCGTGGCGCACCCCAAGTTGAGCAGACGCCCCTCGGCTAGGATCAACACGCTGTGCCCGTCCGGGAAGATCCACTCGTCGTACTGCGGCTTGATGTTCTCCCGTCGAACGCCGGACGTTTTTTCCAGACCGGCCATATCGATCTCGTTGTCGAAGTGGCCGATGTTGCCGACGATGGCCTTGTCCTTCATGCCCGCCATGTGCTCGGCCGTAATGATGTCCTTGTTCCCCGTGGTCGTCACGAAGATGTCGGCTTCGCCGAGTACGTCCTCGATACGGCGCACCGTGAAGCCCTCCATGCATGCCTGGAGCGCGCAGATCGGGTCGATCTCGGTGATCACCACCCGGGCGCCCTGACTCTTGAGCGCCTGGGCACAGCCCTTGCCGACATCACCGTAGCCGCAAACAACGGCCATTTTGCCAGAAATCATCACGTCCGTGGCCCGATTCAGCCCATCGATTACTGAGTGACGGCATCCGTACAGGTTGTCGAATTTCGACTTCGTCACGGAGTCGTTTACGTTGATGGCGGGGAAGAGAAGCGTGCCGTCTCTCTCCATCTCGTAGAGGCGATGTACACCCGTGGTGGTCTCCTCAGAGACGCCCAGGACGTTCGCTGAGATGCGGTGCCACTTCTGGGAATCCTGGGCCAGCGAGTCACGCAGGAGTTCGAGAATGATCCTCCACTCCTGGGGCTCCGTCTCAGGGTCGAAATCGGGGATCTCGCCCGCGTCTTCATATTCGACGCCTCGGTGGAGCAGGAGTGTGGCGTCACCGCCGTCGTCCACGATCAGGTCCGGGCCGCTGCCATCGGGCCACTCGAGCGCCTGGTCGGTGCACCACCAGTATTCCTCCAGCGTCTCACCCTTCCAGGCGAAGACAGGGATGCCCTTGAGATCGTCCGGTGTGCCTTCGCGGCCCACCGCCGCCGCCGCCGCCGCGTGATCCTGCGTCGAAAAGATATTGCACGAGACCCAACGCACGTCGGCGCCCAGGTCGACGAGGGTCTCGATCAGCACGGCGGTCTGCACCGTCATATGGAGTGAACCCATGATCTTGAGACCGGCGAGGGCCTGCTCGGGGCCGTACTCCGCGCGGGCCGCCATGAGGCCGGGCATTTCCTGCTCGGCGAGGCGAATCTCCTTGCGTCCCCACTGGGCGAGCGAAAGGTCGGCGACCTTGTAGGCGGGGCGGGCTTCATCGGTGGCTGAGCCACCCTTCTCGTTCATGACTGCGGTGTCCATGGGTTCAAAACCTCAACTATGAAAAGGACCAAGTAACGATCTCTGGTGAATTCAGCACACCCGGGTCGCCGACGTGACGAAGAGTAGGGGCCCCGATGCCTCGGGACGGGCGGGGAGCGGGCGGTAGGCAAAGTCCAGGAGCCCCACCTCGCAGTGCCAGTCTGCCAGCTCCGCTTCATGGAAGCCAGGCCATACATGCCCCATCTCTTCCTGGTACCCCTCCCTCGAGTGGCGCCTCATGTCCACGATCACGATGCGACCGCCTGGTTTGAGCGTTCGATGAACCTCCTTCAGCACTGCCTGGTGCTCCACCACGTAGTGGAGCACCAGGAGGAGTACGGCCACGTCCAACTGACCGTCGTCGATCGGAAGGTGTTCGAGGTCACCGCAACGCAGGTCGACGTTGGGGGCACCGTCCAGGCGGTCCCGCGCCGCTTCGAGCATATCTTCGGAAGCGTCCACCCCGATGACCCGGCCCACGAAGGGAGCCACGCGGGCCGCGAAGTGCCCGGTGCCCGCGCCGAGGTCGCCCAGGGTGGCGGTCGGATCGAGGAGCCCGAAAAGAGGAAACATCTCCGACTCGCTTCCGAACAACTCCTCCCGGACGCTGTCCCAACGGCGTGCCACGCCCGAAAAGAACTCGCGCGAGCGCCCTCGGCGTCCGCGGAGGACCGCACGGGCTCGTTCGCCGTCCTCCCCCCCCAACCCCGCCGCAGCCACATCGGGACGGACCAAGCTCCAAAGCTCGAGTGCCGCCGGATCGAGAGACGCGGCCATCCGGTAAAACCGACTGGTCCCGCTCGCACGTGACGTCACCCATCCGTCGTCCGCGAGAATCTTCAGATGGCGGCTCGCCGTCGACTGCGGCAGCTGGGAGATCTGAACGAGCTCAGAGACCGTGAACTCACCCTGCTCCAATAGAAGGAGAAGGCGGACCCGGGCGAGGTCGCCCAAAGCGCTCATGCGGTCGAAGACCCTGGGTTCGGTTATTTTATCCATAAATCCGGATTAAAGGATACAATATTAGCGGCGCCCCAGCAACCCCGGGGCTGAGGATCGGGCCGACTGGCCAGTTCCCGACCGGGAGGTTGGCGGACGGAATCTACGTGAAGGCAGGGCTGGAGCGGGACAAAGCGGCACTGCTGGGTGCCATGCGAGATGGGACCAAGGAAATTTTGGCTTTGGGATCGGGCTACCGTGAGTCGGTCGCATCATGGTCTGAGGTGTTGCGGGACCTGAAGGCGAGGGGCATCGAAGCGCCCCGGCTTCTGATGGCGGACGGCAACGCGGCGATCTGGGGCGCGGTGAGGCAGGTGTGGCCTGAGGCGGGCGAGCAACGGTGCTGGAACCACAAGATGAGGAATGTGCTGGACCGATTACCTCAGCGGGAGCAGGGCGAAGCGAAGGATCTACTCAGGGCTGTGGTCTATGCACTGAGGCGGGGCCGAGGCCGCGAAGGCCCGTGAGGCGTTCGCCAGACGCTACAGGCCGTGGTATCCGAAGGCGGTGGACGTACTCGAGGACGATTGGCAGCGGATGGTGGCGTTCTACGACTTCCCCGAGGACCACTGGAAGCATCTGCGCACGACGAACGTGGTCGAGAGTCCCTTCGCCGCGGTACGGCTCAGGACCAGCGCGGCGAAGCGGCTCAAGCGGGTCGAGAGCGCTACGGCGCTGATCTGGAAGTTGCCTCTTGGTGGCTGAGAAGCGGTTCCGCAGGCTCGACGCTCCTCACCTCCTCAAGGACGTGTTTGAAGGAAGGAAGTTCGAAGACGGAAAGCCTGTCTCAGACCAACAGCGGAAGAACGTCGCCTGATACGTTTACACACCTATTGACCCAAGCTCCACGCCGTCCCCGAACGCGCCAATCAACAGTAGACCGTGTGGGGTTGCCGGCCGACTTCCGCCGACCGTCGGGAGCGGTACCGCCAGCCGCACCCGCACGGACGGTGCGCACGAGGCAGTACCGGCAATCAGAGTGAGGAGAACGATACGAACGTGGCGACCGTAGCTCGCCATCCCAAGACCGCGGACTCGTGAGGACACCATGGATCCCTCCTGTGACGACGCGAATGCCGATGGGCGTGAATGTCGATGGGAAGGATGCGCTTTGAACGGGTCTCGGTGGGCTACGTCGAATGACGTAGCCCACCGAGACAGAGGAAGTACGTATGGGGCGACCGGGATTCTTCGGTGGGAGGCTCGCGCTCGGGTGCGAGCCGATCGCTGGCGCCTAGATGCCGGTCATCCTTGTCCACGCAGTGGACGCGGTCCCCGTTACTCCGTGCGGCACCGAAAGCTGTTGAGGATGTTCTCGAGTTGCAGCACGTAGCGGTACTTGTCCCGCCCCGGGGCATACAGCCAGGCGTCGATCAGGTAGTGTCGATCCTGCGCGGGGCAGGGGACTGACCACACGATCAGGGGTCCACCGGCCGGAAATTGGTCCTCCGGTGGGTTGGCCCACGTCGCACGGAACTCCTCGAGGATCAGGTCGCCCATTTGGAGCCGGCGCGTTTGGGCCAGATCCGTGTCGACTATCTGTGGATAGATGTAGTACTGATCGGTGAGCGCCGTCCGCCACGCCAGCGCCTCTTCTTGGCCCACGTCCTCAGGAATCGGAGTTCGCCAAGTGACGGCGATCTGGCGGATCAACTCAGTCGGGTTCGGGTTGTCGTTCCTGAAGATGTACACTGAGTCCACGGTCCTGCGTTGGTACACCTCCGGGAGGAGCATGCTGAACCCCACCTCGTTCCAGAGCGTGTCGGCGAGTACGGAATCGGGTCCACTCTGGAACTGCTGGCTGTGTACCCATTGGCGGTACTGGTCGTCCAGAAGCTCGTGGAGGGGCTCCATGAGCTCCTCCGCACCGTCTGCTCCCTCGGAGGGCAAGAGAAGGATGGTCACGTTCTGTCCCCGGGCCCAAACGTCCCCGACTTGGAGCATTTCCGGTGGGTTGAAGCCCTCACGGTCGGTGAGCGCCAGCGCTTCGGCCATCCACGGAGATTCGGGCGTGCCGACGAGGAGGAGCTGGCGGAAGCGCTGAAGCCGGCCCCAATTCCGGCCTTCAGGCGCCTGGTGTGTGACGCGGAAGGTCTTCTCGGGCCGCACCGTGAGGAACCTGGTCTCGAGCGCGGATTCCACCATCGTGCCGATGGCCGCCCATTGCTCATCAGACGCCCCCACGATAATGCTGTTCACCTCGCCCCAAGCCCTGGGACTTTCACCGCAAGCCGTCAGAACAGAGGCGAGCAGTCCGGTTGCGACGATTGTGCGAGCTTGGCCCATGAGTCCCTCAGTGTGTTGGTGCCGAGGAAAACGATCTCAGTGTGGTCCTCCAGAAGTGTACCTTGTGCGCCGCCCCTGCGTTCCCGTTTACGGGGCGGCCTCATCGGACGCTGCCCAAGGGGGTGCCCAACAAAAGGGCGAACGCCAGCGAGCCCAGGACGGACGGTCTCATTGGCGGCTCAGCTCATCCATCTCCACGGCCGCCCACAGCGCCATCGCCCCACCGCGCTCGTCGGCACCGAACATGGCGGTCCGATCAAGGTAATACTGCTTCGTTTCGCCCGCTCCCGTCGAGGTGGAAGCATCGACCACGGTGCCATCTTCCGCGATATGCGTCGCGATGCTACGCCAAGCGCGATCGATCACCGATCGGTAGGAATCGTCGAGCCAGCCGAGCCGCACGCCGCGCGCCAGGGCCACGAGCGTCATCGACGTCACCGTCAGCTCCCGATAGCTGCCGGATTCGTCCACGACCTGGTGCCACATGCCATCCGGTGCCTGATGACGTACGAGTGCCTCGATGTGACGACGGTAGATGTCGAGTACACCCGGCCGCTCAGCCCAATTGTCCGGAAGAAATGTTAGCGCCTCCGTCAGGCTGAGTAGGGCGAATCCGTTCGCGCGGCCCCACGCGTGAGGCCCCCCGGCGGAATGGATGAACAGGCCATCCGGCCGCTGGAGATTTTCGGTGTAGGACGTCAGGAGACGCCCGACCGTGGCGCCGTAACGGGCGTCCCCTGTACGGGCTCCGACACGAGACAGCAAGCTGCTCGCCATGAACATGTCGTCGGTCCAACCCGTCGGGGACCGAAGGATCGCATCGGTCGATGGGGAGAACATGAACTGCGCGCCGGCGATGGCGAGGCTCAGAGCCCTCTCGCTCTGTCCCGGCTCTGAGAAGTCCACGAATGCGAAAAGACCGGCCAGGCTGGTGAGTCGGTACGGCTCGGTCACCGTCGGTGTCTCTCCGGAAAGAAAGGGGGCCATCTGATTCCGCACGTTTTCGACGAGTCCGGCATCGCCGAGTCGGGCCGCCAACCGCAGGGTGTTGGACCACGCGACCGCCGGGATGTAGCTGACGGCTGGCGACGCCGGATACCGATGGGCGAGGAGCGTCGCGATTTCAACCGGCGTTCGTCCGACCCTGGCGAGCAGCGCGTCGTGTAGCGGCGACGGGCCGAGCGACGTTGCGGCCTCGAGCACGGAGCGGAGCATCCGGGGCGCATCGTCGACGCTCGTCGATGCACGGACCGCCGCGACCGAAGCCAAGCCTGAGGGTGCACCCGTGGACATCGCCGCCGCGAGCGTTCCGCTCGGGGGCCTCGGGCCATCGAGTCGAAGGGCGCCGGAACGCTGCGAGACCTCCCACGAGACCGTCTGGCCCGAGCGAACCTCCAGGACCAGATCGGGCGCCTGAAATGCCACCCAACGCCATAAGTAGCGCGACTCGGGAGACGTCTCGTCGTTGTAGAAGCCGTCCTCTGGGGGGAAGACCTGTGCGCCTCCCGCCGAACGACCGGTGGCCGGGGACGCGGTTCCACACGATCGGGGGTTGGCGCAGGGCAGCGCGGTGATCGCCCAGGTGCGCCGGAACATGGCAGGGGCGTCCGTCTTGAACCATCGGAGAGCTTCGAGCACTGCCTCGGCGCTTTCGGCCCTCCCGTCGAGTCCGCCCACGATCACCAGACGCCGGGCAGGATCTTGGATACCCCCGACTTCCTCGAGGGTGAGGAGGCGCTCGTTAGCCCTCGTGAGCCCGGCCGCCACAACGATCGAGGGGGCTCCCGGCAACGCGGCCACCGCCTGCGCTGCGCCCAAGAGCGTGCCGCCCGCGGTCTGACCTGAGATCGCCTGAGCCCATATCACGGTCAGGATGGCGGCGATATCGAGTCGTCCCAAGTTCATTGTCATCATGGCCCCAGCGAGTTTGTCTGGTCATGGCTTGCCACCCGCCATCGACGCAGGCGGTGGCGACGGGACGCCCCACGGTACTACTGGGCGGGTCAGCTTGCCAGGGAGCGGAAGGACCTCGGGGAGGGAAAGGTCCCCACGCCGGAGCCGGGCGGGGGCGCCTACCCAGCGAGCTCCCGACGCAAGCGCTCAGCGTTCTCGCCGGCTCTCGCTTGCACCACACGGTCGGCTGGGGTTGGCCCGTGGGCATGCCAAGACGCCCTCGAATGCCGCGAGTGCCAACGCGGGACGATCCGTATCCAGGTAGAGGAGGCCGAGCTCGTAGTGATGGTCTGGAACCTCCGACTCCAACCTGGCAGCTGCGGTCAGGAAGGACTCTGCAGTCTCCCGGGACGCCCCCGAAAGGGCCTTTCCCCAAGTTCTGGAAGTCCGCACGCTCATCCTCGCACTCCCCGGAGGCCTGACCCATGGAAACGATGTGGATCGAAATCGGTGAGTTCACGCTCCGGGCGCCGGTCACGGCGGGCACGAACCTCGCCCTCGCGGTTCAGCGTCCTCTGTTTCCGCCGCCTCAGAGCAGAGCCGGAGGCGCGTTCGAGGCGCTGGAGTGGCTTCTTCTCGATGATGGCGATCGCGATTTTCGCGGGGGTCTTCAAGCACGGGTTCCAGCACGAGCTGTCTGAACCGGGTCTACTTCTGGTGCTTTGGGCCTCGAACCTCGGTGGTGTCGTCTCGACATACTTCGCGCAACGGGCGTCCCTGGTCTTTCATGCGTCCGGGCACCTCGAGCGTCGCGTCGATGCGCTGATCAAGGCTCAGCTCTTTCTGTTCCTGGCCGTAAACGTCGTGCTGGGCCCCCAGCTTCTGTTCCTCCTCGTGAACACCGCGGTCGGCCTGTTGCCGGTGATCGGTATGGAGGCCAGGGCGTTTCATCGAGGACACCCCGGCTCTGGTTGGATCGCGGGTGGCCTTTCAATCTTGATCATCACGGCTGCGGTATACGCCGCAGAGCTGTCGGTCGGGTCCTGGCTCAACCACGTCGACATCGCTCATCTCATGATGGGCGTGAGAGCTTTTGGCTGATGGTGTGCGGTTGTCGCCCCCACTTTGTCGCCCCACGCGAGTACCTAGTCGCGTGGCCTTCCATACGCCGGATCGCCGACAAGGTGGAAGGGGGTTCCTGATGGATGCCAGGGGCGTGCTGGCAGGTTCCCTTCCTAGAACATCTCCGACGAATCCGGCTCGTTCTCAGTGTCCGTGTCGTAGCGGTTCGGGATGAACTCGCCGGTGATCATGTCCCGGTAAGAGAGGCCGGGGCCCACCATGGGATAGACGTGGGCTTCAGGATCGATGATGACCTCAAGGAAGGCCGGGCCCTCGAAGCTCAGGAATTCTTCCAGCACTGCGGGCACGTCCTCTTTGCGGTCGAGGCGCTTCGCAAACCCGAAACCGTCGGCCTGAGCCGACTTCACAAAGTTCTTCTTCCTGAGCGATTTGTCGCTCGCCGACAGCCGGCCTTTGAAGAAGAGTCGCTGCCACTGCATGACCATTCCGTCACCGAAGTTGTTCAACACGATGATCTTGATCGGCAGGTCGTAGGTGGTGACGGTCTCGAACTCACCGAGGTTCATGCGGATGCTCGCGTCGCCGTCTACGTCGATGACCAGCTTGTCGGGACGAGCGAACTGCGCGCCGATGGCGGCCGGTAGACCGAACCCCATCGTGCCCATGCTCCCGGAGGTGAGCCAAAGGCGCGGTTCCCGGAAGTCGCAGTACTGGGCGGCCCACATCTGGTGCTGGCCGACTCCCGTCGAGATGATCGCCTCGCCCTGGGTGATGTTGTTCATCGTCTCGATGATGTAGTGCGGCTGGATGAGGTCGCTGTCTCGGTCATAGTTCAGAGCGTACGTGGTCTTGAGCTCCTGGACTTCGGCGTGCCAAGTCGAATAATCCTCCTTGAAATCGGTCCTGCGCCCGTACTCAGTCAGCGTTTCCAGGGCGTCAGTGAGAATGCCGACGTGGTGCCAGTCGGCCTTTTTGACCTTATGGATCTCTGCAGGGTCGATGTCGAAGTGAAGCACGCGGCGTGCGTTGGCGGCGAATTTCGGCGGATCTCCCGCGACGCGATCGTCGAACCGCGCGCCGACGGCGATGAGCAGGTCACAGTCGTCGACCGCGTAATTCGCCTGCGCCGTACCGTGCATTCCCAACATGTGAAGGCACAACGGATGTGTGGTATCGAGGCCTCCCAGTCCCATGAGCGTGGTCACGCCGGGAATGCCGAAGGCTCGCGCGAACGCCCGTAGCTCCTCCGCAGCGTTGCCGTTGATCACCCCCCCGCCGGCATAGATCAGTGGGCGTTCGCTCTCGGCCAGCATGGAGAAGACCTCCGCACATTGGTCTTCGTCCAGCTTGTTGGACTCGACCTCGCTCAGCCGGTGGCGATAACCGGGGATGGGTAGAACTCCCTCACCCTCGAACGGCCCCTCCCAATTCTGTACGTCCTTGGGGATGTCCACCACGACCGGCCCGGGCCTACCGGTTCGGGCGATCTCGAACGCGGTGCGGATCGTGGATTCCAGGCTCTCAGAGTCCGTGACCAGGAAGACGTGCTTCGCCACCGACCCCATGATCGCAGTGACGGGCGCTTCTTGAAACGCGTCCGTGCCGATGGCCGCCCTCGGTACCTGCCCACAGATGACCACGATCGGGATGGAGTCGGCCATGCAGTCCCGCACCGGCGTCACGCAGTTCGTGGCGCCTGGGCCGGAGGTGACGATGGCGACACCGACGTTTCCGCTCGCGCGGGCGTATCCGGCCGCCATGAAACCGGCGCCCTGTTCATTGGCCGGGACGATGAGCGGTATCGGATCCTTCCCGTCCTCGGCGTGCGCCTCGTTGTACCGGAACACAGCGTCATACGTCGGTAGGATCGCTCCCCCGCTGTAGCCGAAGATCGTGCGCAGGCCTTCGTCGGCGATCACCTGCATGATGATCTCAGCGCCGCTCATGATCGTGCCCGCTAGAGCGTGTGCCGGCTTGGTTTGAGTTTCCACGTCCATCTTTGCAACTGGAGATTCGGAGGTTTACCTTGTCGCCCTAGGAAGGTGGATAACACGGCGTGTATTGCAAGAGGCGCCGTTCGCAGCGAAAGTTGCCTGACCCACGAAACACCTTTCGACTTGGATTGCCCCAGGCGTCTTCAGATGCGGCATGTCATATCAGTCTTGTTGCAGAACGAGGCGGGAGCGCTCTCCCGCGTCACCAACCTGTTCTCTACACGGGGCTTCAACATCGAGAGCCTCAACGTAGCACCCACCGCTGACGAGACCGTCTCCCGGCTCACGGTCGTGTCGACGGGCTCGGACGCCGTTATCGATCAGATCTCGAAACATCTCAGCAAGCTGGTGGATGTCGTCAAAATCGTGGACATGACCGGTACGGATCACATCGAGCGGGAGCTGGCTCTGTTCAAGCTGCGACTCCCGAAAGGCGGACCCGAGGAGGAGCGGCTCGCGAGCGTGGTCGAGGCGTTCGGCGGCCGGGTTCTGGATGACTCCGGCGGGCACTTCACGGTCGAGTTGACCAGTGGAGGGTCGGAGATCGACCGCTTTCTGGAAGAGGTGGCCGATCTCGCCGAAATGGAGACGCTCACACGTAGCGGCGCCATGGCCGTGACCAAGGGCGCACCAATTTCTCCGACGAACTGAGCCACCGCCACTTCGCTGCGGCTGAGGGAGAAGCGAAAAATCCAAGCCCAGGAATGAAGCCTCATCCCGTCGTCCAAGCCGGGCTGGCCGCCCTTGTGGCGGCTGGCTACGTAGCTCCCGCGTCCGCTCAGCTGAATCTGTATGAGGGCATCACGGCCGGAGTCGCCTACACGGCTGACTTTGCCAACATCGTGGCGGGGGGAGCGGAGCGCGGGTCCTCGTACTTGGACAACGTCGATCTCACGGCGAGCCTCGAGCTGGAGACGTTGCTCAGATGGAAGGGTGCCACGGCGTTCTTCTACGTGCTCGGGAACAACGGGTCCTCTCCGAGCGAACTGGCGGGTGACCTCCAGACCCTGTCGAACCTCGACGCCCCCGACACCTGGAAACTCTACGAGGGTTGGATCGAGCAGGAGCTCGCTTCCGGAAGATTGTCGTTGAAGGCGGGGCTGTACGATCTGAATTCCGAGTTCGACGTCATCGAGACGGGCAGCGTCTTCATGAACAGCTCACACGGCATCGGGCCGGACTTTTCCCAAACCGGGGAGAACGGGCCGTCCATCTTTCCCACGACCTCCTTGGCGATGCGGGTCCGTGCCTCGCTTGGCGAGTTCGTTCAGTTCAGCGTTGCCGCGCTCGACGCGGTCCCGGGTGCCGTGGACGACCCGGGCGGAACCCATGTGAGCTGGACGAGAGAAGAGGGACTGCTGATCACCAGCGAGTTCGCGTTCTACACGATGCCGGACGGAGAGGAGGGCGGCGGAAAGATCGCCCTGGGCGGGTACTTCTACACATCGAAAACCGATCACCTCCAGGCGGCTCCGGCCGCTGGGGCGACGCCAACGTCGAGGAACCACGGGATGTACGTTCTGGGTGAGCGGCCCCTCTATCGCACGGGGGAGGGCGGGGGCTTGTCCGGATTCTTCCGGGCAGGGGTCGCGGACACGGACCTCAATCAGATCGGGACCTACCTCGGCGCCGGATTGGTCTACACGGGCCCCTTCCGGTCCGGGGAGCCGGACCAGCTCGGTCTTGCCGTGGGGCACGCACGCAACGGGTCGGTCTTCATCGACTCCGAGTCTTCGCAAGGCCGCTCGAACGACAAGGCAGAGACCGCGATCGAGTTGGCCTACTCCGCTCCGCTGACGGACTGGCTCACCGTTCAGCCGGACGTGCAGTACATCATCAATCCGGGTACGGACCCGAATCTCGACAACGCTCTGGTGTTGAGCGTCCGGACCACGATCGCCTTTTGAGAGGTAAGGCTGGAGACCTGGCTGCCGCTCGTCGCTCTCCGATTCCGGCGTTGTCGCCGCTGGCCGTGCTTGAAAAACTGAAGGGCTAGACTGACCCCGACACAGCTCCGTCATCGGCGGAGGCGCCGCCCCCTACCAGCCCCTCCACCGTCACGGCCGCGGCCACGTGTCCGGTGACGTTCGTCGCGCTCCGAAACATGTCCGGAATTCGGTCGATTCCGAGGAGGAGCCCGAGGCCGGCCAACGGTACGCCGGCGGCTTCGAGGATCGGGGCCAGCGTCACGACGCTGGCCGAGGGCACTGGAGCCACTGACATGGCTACCACGAAGCCCACGAATCCGGCACTCACGAGGGTGGTGAACGGGAGCGGCACGCCGTAGACGGCCGCGAGAAACACCAGTGCCCCGGCCTGAAAGAGGGCGCTTCCTGCCCGATTGATGGCCGCCCCTAAAGACAGGACGAGCGAAGACACGGCGGGCGACGCGCCGAGTGCGTCGGCTTCCTCCAGCATGACTGGGAGGGAGGCCACCGAGCTGGTCGTCGAGAAACCGATCACATAGCTGCCCGTCACTCCCCGGACGAAATCACCTACCCCCTTCTTCCCCAGTATTCGAACGGCCGGCAGGTAGATGAGCGCCATGAACACGAACAGCCCCACGACCACGGTCCCCACGAACACGGCCAGGCCGGTGAGTAATCCGAGCCCCATGCGGGCGACCGCGGGCGCGGCGAGTCCGAACACGCCCACGGGCGCGGTCCACAAGATCCAGTGGACGAGCCGGACGAATACCGCGCTGAAGTCCTCGGCGAGAGTGATCAGCCGGAGGCGACGCGCCTCCTCTACGGCGACCGTTGCGGCCGCCATCAAGAGTGTGAACACGATCAGCGGAAGCAGGGCTCCCTCCGCCGCGGCGGCGAACGGGTTGGCCGGGATCAAGCGCAAAAGGAGGTCGAGGAGCCCCGGGAGCTCCTCGATGTCTTCTACGATGGTCGGCACCTCGATGGCGACCGGCCAGATGGCCATCGCGATGGTCATGAAGGCCAGACCGATGACGATGGCGGGGACGGTCGTTCCCCAGAAGAAGCCGAATGCGGATCCCCCGAGCTTGCCCACCGCTTTCGGATTCCCGATGCGGGCGACGCCGACGAAGATGGTCGTCACCACGAGCGGGATGACCACCATGCGGATCGCGTTGATGAACAGTGTGCCCAGAGGAGCCACGCCGTCGGCCAAGCGGTCGAGCAGACCGATGTCGGTGGCGCTGGCGAGGAGCCCGAGCGCGAGTCCCAGGATCAGCCCCAGAGTGGTGGCGCGGTGGTTCATGCGTCCACGTCTCTGAGACGCGCGACTTCCGTGTCCACTGTTCCGAGCACCCGCTCGAGGTCGGCTTCGGTCGGCTTCCACTCGTACCGCTCCCAGTCGATGCGTCCGCCCTCGGTGAGGCGCACACCCTCGTCTTCGAGCAGGGCCCGCTGAATTTGCGCCGTATGGTGGATCGAAGGTGTGGAGATCCGGCCCGAGCTACTTATAACCCTGCACCAGGGGACGTTGAGTTCCTCAGGGAGGGTGGAAAGGGCACCGCCCACGGCGCGCGGGCGTTCCACAATCGCGGCTACCATCCCGTAGGATGCAACCGAGCCCGACGGAATCGCCGAAACCACGGCATAAACCGATCGAGTGAAGGGCGTCATGGGTGTGATGGCTGCACTCGCGTTGCTTCCTGGATAAGTTGACCGACACGAGAGCGGCAGTCGCGGCCATGCGCAACCCCTCGCACGGGGTACCCCTCGAAAGCACGATACGGTGGTAGCCACGGTTTGAGAATCATCAGCCTCATCCTGACTTTGATCCTCCTGTTCGGGATCGCATACGTCGCTATGTTGGCCAGAGATCCCGCGTTTCCGGGAGCCGACGTGGCCGTGCTCATCGGCAGCATACTCGGAGGACCCATATTGCTGAAGCGGGCGATTACCGTCCCGGTGATCCCGGAGCCGGAGGCCGAGTCGGAGCCGGAGTCCCCCAGGCTGGTGGAGGCCGATAGGCAGCTGGAGTCCCACGGGCCGGTGGAGTCCGATGCGGCGGTCGAGCAACCCACACGTCCTCGCTATCCGTCCCCGGACGATTGGGCCGGGGACGCCTGACCCATGCCGCACATCCAGAGATCACTACTCGGTCAGGGCTCCGCCCTCACACCTGGACAGGGGAATGCGGATGCTCCGTTAGACCGCGGCCCCCAGTCCAAGCGCCTGTGGATCGTACTGGGCCTGACAGCGGCGTTCATGGTGGCGGAGGCGGTGGGTGGCGTGCTCGCGAACTCGCTGGCGCTTCTGGCCGACTCCGGGCATATGCTTGCCGATGTGGGGGCTTTGGCGCTTTCCTTGATGGCGATGCGGTTGGCGCTCCGTCCGCCCAGCGCCGAGCGTACGTTCGGATACGTCCGCATGGAGATTCTGGCGGCGCTCGTAAATGGGGCGACGCTTCTTTTCATCAGCGGGTGGATCGTGTGGGAGGCCTGGAAGCGGCTCACGGTCGCGCAGGAGGTCGATGGGCCACTCATGATGGGGGTGGCGGGGGTGGGCTTGATCGTCAACGTGGTGGGTGCCGGACTGCTCCACACGCACGCCGACGAGAACCTCAACGTGCGTGGCGCCTATCTGCATGTGTTGGGCGATCTACTCGGGTCCGTAGGCGCCATTGCGGCGGGCGCGCTGATCCTGCTGACGGGCTGGACCCCAATCGACGCGATCGTCTCGGTCGTCATCGCCGGTCTGATCCTTCTGGGTGCCTGGCGGCTGATGAAGGAAGCGACCGGCGTGCTTCTCGAGATGGTGCCGCCGCACGTGGACATGGAGGGCGTACTCGGGGACCTGCAGTCGATCCCCAACGTACACAACGTCCACGATCTGCACGTGTGGACGCTCACGAGCGGTTTCGTGGCCCTGAGCGGACACGGCGTTTTGGACGACCCGACCCATCACCAGCGGGTTCTCGATGAAATCCGCGATCGCATGAAGTCGCGCGGCATCGGGCATGTCACGTTCCAACTGGAACCAGAGCGCTTACACCAGATCGAGGGTCCTGATCAGCCCTGATTCACACGAAATACGTCGCAGTCCTTGGAAAATCATTTCAGTCGGTGCGTGCCGGCCGGTTCGACCGGGAGGGTGCTGCTCACCTCACCGGCGGTAGCCTCCGACAAGTAGATTTCTCCGGCGGGGGCCAAGCCACAGAGCCTGGACGCGAGATTCACCACCTCGCCGAGCACGGTTATAGTTCAGCCGGTTGGAGGATCCCATGTTACCGGCCACCGCTCTTCCTGAATTGATGCCCACGCCGACACTGAGAGGATCGGCGCCCTCCGCTCGGCGCTGGTCGTTGAGTTCAGCGAGTTCCTCCTGGATGCGTATCGCCGCGCGCACCGTGCGGCCGGCGTCGTCACCGCGGGACACGGGAGCACTGAAGATGGCCATGAGTTCGTCGCCCACGTACTTGTCGACCACGCCGCCCTCAGCCTCGACTGCCTCGCTCATCTTCTCCATGCAAGCGTTGATCAAGGTGATCACGGCCTGAGGCGGCAATCCCTCGGTAAGTGCTGTGAAGCCACGAATGTCGGCGAAAGCGGCGCGGGATCGCTCGATGGCGTCGCCAACGACCTCGACCACCTGTTGTTACGTCTCGAAGCGCACAATTAGTAGTGCTGTGCCCAGCAAGAGGGCCACCGTCCTGAGGACCGCCGCCGCGACCTTGGCTCCAAAGCTTTCTCTCCAACGTACCCGCCGGGACGCGGGTGGGCGGTTCATCGAAGCGTGACCTCGACCGTTGCGATCTCGCCGTCGGCTACCGTGACCGGGATGACCTGCTCGTCGAAGTCGGTGTGCCAAGCGACCATTTCGTATGTGCCCGGCGGTACGCCTCGAATCGTGAACGACCCGTCTTCGGAGACGGGCGAGTGGTGAGGGTTGTCCAGCACCAGAACGGTCGCGCTCATGAAGTCGTGTACCTCACAGTACACCTTCACGACTCCGGCTTCCTCTAAAGTCACGGACTTCGACTGCCCGTCCGGATAGCGTCCGAGGTCGAAACGCTTCGTTTGGGAATAGGAGAAGACGTTGTGAAAGAAGGGGTCCGCATTCAAGAAGTCGACGGTCGCTCCCCTTGGGACCGCGAGCACCGCCGGAACGAACGCCGTGTCCTACTGGGAGATGGTCACGGAGGAGGCGGGTGGCGCAATGAGTGGCGGCCCGCCCCGCAAATAGACCATGGCGGGAAGCTCCTGTAACGTCCTCGCAGCTTGAGCTTGCCCGGTCGGGTATCGTTGAGCGCGGCATCGCGGTGGCGCACGCTGGACTTCCACCCTTCCTTGGACCACTCCGGCCGCCGCGGCCTGCATCGCCACGGCGTGCGACGGAGCCGAAAGGGAGACCACGAAGGCCGCGAAGGCGAGCGCGCCGCCGGTCGACCTGGGGGATCGTCCCATGGAGCGGTTCCGGCCGAGCGCCATCAGGTGTCCTCCTAGAAGGCTGTTGACGAAGTACGACGGGCCGCGGTCTTGGGCGTCGGAAGCGCGGCTCATTGTCACCTGAACGATATCACCTGAACATAGGCT
>CAUZVZ010000007.1:0-35893 GCA_963583605.1 Gemmatimonadales bacterium UBA6960 | reverse complement strand
AAGTCGCCTACGAATCCCGAGTCGAAATACGACGCTTGGGAGGCCCCACGCGTTCGGCCACGCTGCCGGCGGAGAGCGAGCCCGTCCTGTTCGGTGTTCACGGGGCGATCGCGGAGCACTACGGCGCCGACATGGCGAGAATCGAGCCGCATGCGACCACCATCGACTACGTGGTTGCGGCTGCGGGCGGCTGACTCACGGGCACATTTGCCGGCGCGCTGGGAGCGCGCGAGATAAAGATCAAGCCCGAAGATCTCATCGGAGAGGTGGTGGGTGACGTGGAGAAGGACGGCGGCGTGCTCGTCCTGCGGCGGATCCACGTGAACTACAAACTGCGTGTGCCGGACCCGGACGAGGTGCGCGATACGGTGGCACGGGTGCTGGAAATGCACGCAGACAAGTGTCCGGTTGCCCGGAGCTTCAAGGGAGCGATCGAGATCACCACTGATGTGGAGTTCCAGTAAGACTTATCTAGACTTCCAGCAGGGGGCGGAGCGACCCCCCTCCATATCTAGATTGGCAAGGAATACTTCCCCGGCTGCGGATTCCCGACGAGCCTGTGGGGTCGTCTGCTCGTGCACCTCAGAATCAGAACGCGGGGCTGATCCCTGCGTCCCGCCGAGACCGAGGTCTGGAAGCTCATCGACCAAGTGCAGAGCGAATGGCAGAAGCTCGCGACCCTGCGGAGGGATCTGACGGGCTATCACAAGCCGAAGATGACACCCGACCAGAGGGCCGCCATCGCGAAGGGAGAAGACCAGATCAGCCGAAAGGCCCAGCCGGCACTGCAGCGCTTGAATGGAATCGAAGTCGCGCGTTGGTAGAACGGCTGGATTCCGGTCGCCCTGCGTCTTGCGGACGAGAGCCTCAGTGACGCCCAGTTGGCTGCGAGTTCTATCGCCACACGAGGGCCGGCTCGGCCTTGAACAAGCGGTGGAAGAACGGCATCCCCGGCTACGAAGGGCTCTTCACCGCCAAGACGAGGTCGATGGACTCGTCGATGTTTCGACTCGCCGTGACCGTCATCCGCATTCGCGAGTGGATCAGCGCGAGACGGACGGCAAAAGCCCTCGCGGACATCTCGTCGTTTTTGGAAAACTCTGGGATCGTCGAGGAAATTCCATCCGCCGAGGTATCCGAGTGGCTGGAGACCATCTACGACCGGGATGAGCAGTTGGAGCGGCTCACGAACGAGGCGCTCCGGCTGAAGGCGGAGGAGGACGTGGAGCGACTTCTGGAGTCCGACTAGTGGGGCTGGCGCGCGACTACTCGTCGTCGAGCGTCGTCACCGAGACGGTGGCGTAGCCGTCCACATCGAGCCGGACGCGCACGAGCCAGGGGCAGCAGCAGACCTCGCAGTCCTGGACAAACTCCTGGCTATCGCCGCCGACCAGATCGACGGGCAGCTCGCTGGACTCGCCGCAGTACGGGCAGAAGACCGACTCCGTGTCGCTGAGTTCCCGACCCAGGTAGTCGTCCACCTCACCGTGAGATCCGAAAACGTCGAATTCCATGCCTTATGCTGTGCGTCAAATCCACCGCGTGCAGGCCTTTTTTACGGCGCGAAAAGGCCCGCGTCTGAAACCCACTGTTTTGTGCCATTTCCGACGCTGTCTCCCGGATCGGCGCGGCCATAAAAGGCGCGCCAAGACGGGTCGCTTACCGCTTATATAGGCTGTAGCGTCACCCGCTGCACTCTCCAGTTCCCGAGCTCGCCCACGAGCAGGTCGTTCTCTTCCTGGCAATCGATCGCATTCACCGTGCCGAACTGCCCGATCTGCTTCCCGGCCGTACCGAACTGCCCGACGATGGTGCCGTCGAGCTCCACCTTATAGATCTCCCCGGCTACGTCCAAGTTGTCGGGAGGGTTGGAGTTGGACACGTACATGACTTGGTTCGGGCCCGGGGTGATGCAGATCGCCATGGGGGCTCCGAATCCACTCATCTCTCTCCGGAAATTTCCTCTCGTGTCGAAGACCTGGATCCGCTCGTTGTTGTAGTCGGCCACGTAGAGGTTGTCCTGGTTGTCGATCGCGATCCCCTGGATCACGTCGAACTCGCCCGCACCTGTGCCGCGCGAGCCCCAGTTCATGACCCACGTCCCGTCCGCGCTATACTTCGCGATCCGAGCGTTCCGGATGCCATCGGCCACGTAGAAGTTGCCCTGGGAGTCCCAGGTAATGTCAGTCGGGCCTGAGAAGGACTCCCCTTCCCGACCCTCGCCCGAACCCGGCTGGCCCGGAGTCTGCGGCAAGCGCATCGTTTCCGGCTTCCGGCTCATGACCATCACGATTTGTCCATCCGGATCGTAGCGGACCACCTGGCCGGACATCTGATCGATCGCCCAGATGTGATCGTCGGCACTAATTCGAAGTTGCTGGGCGTACAGGGCCCCGTACGTCTCCTGCCCGATCTCCCCTTCGTACTCGCCGTCCTCATCGAAATGGAAGATACGCGCTCCACCGTGGGACACGTATCGCGAAGTACCGAGAGAAATAGTGGGATTGCCTGTGCGCGTGTACACGAAGATTTCGCCATCTGAGTTGCGCGCCACGCCGGCCGCTTCACCCATATGGATGTCGTTCGGGAAATCACTCAGCGCATCGACCGCCTGGTACGGAATCTGTGGAATCCGCTGCGCCTGCGCCGGGATCGCACCGGCCGCGACGAACCCCGCGACAACCAACAAGAGCTGCATCGAATGTTTCATTTGACTCTCCTGACCGAGTTTCACGGCCGTGTTGTCGCACATGGTTAGAATACGGGCATCGAGGCGACGCGGATCTTCTGCACCCGCCAGGCGGATATCTCCGCGGTGATGATCTCGTTAGGGTTCCGGCAGGACATACCGTGGATCGTTTGGAAATCACCGGGATCCTTACCGGCCTCGCCGAATCGGCCGATGACGGTCCCGTCGAGCTCCATCTTGTAGACTTCGCCGCTGGTGTTCCAGGAAGCCGCCGGGTTGCTGTCGGAGTTCGAGTTCGAAACGAACAGATATTGGTGCTCACCCTCAGAGATACAAATCTCCCAAGGCGCCCCGGTCTGTTCATACATGTCCAGTAGCTCGAGATCGCTGCTGTAGACTTTCACACGACGGTTTCCACGGTCACCCACGTAGATGCGGCCCGAGTCGTCCGACGCGATCGTATGCGGAGTGCTGAACTGATCGGGCGCATCCCCGGCATCGCCACTCCCCACCTGGCCCATAAACCGGCCGTCGGGCGAGTACTTGACCACGCGGTGGTTGAAGTAGCCGTCTGACACGAAGATGTTGCCCTCTGTATCCCAGGTGACGTCGGTCGGCCGAGCGAAGAGGTACGGCTCATTCGCACCCGGTCGACCGGACCGTCCCCAGTGGTCGCCTGGCTCGGGAGCGAGCGCGCCGTCGACGGCCGGCGGCCGGTACCCGAGTACCATGGTCACCCTGCCGTCTGGGTTAAATTTCACCACCTGGTTCGCTCCCTCGTCGACGACCCAGATGTTGTCTTCCTTGTCGACCCTGACCTTGTGTGCGAACTCGAAGCCGTAGAGTCCGGCGCCGATCTCGCGGACATAGTCTCCATCTTCGTCGAATTCGAAAAGGCGTGTGTCCCCGCTCCGAGTGTAGACAAAGACGTGACCCTGAGAATTCTCCGCCACCCCGATGCCCTCGCCGAAGTACAGCCCCTCAGGGAGCTTGATGAAGCCCTCGACGGGCTCCGTCAGAATCTCTGGAGTATCTTCAAACGCGGGCGCGCGTCCCCCCCCCCCGCCGCGTTGAGCAGCGTCGAGCGAACCTGCCCAACCCAATGTCAAAGCCGTCGCGAAAGTCGCGCAGTACCGCCAGGAGTGTTGCCCCATGGGAATCTCTCCGAAGTGGGTTCAATTCAAGCCTCGCACTGTCGAGGCAGGCCCGTGCGTTGTCAAGACGAATGCGGAACAATTAGGCCGGAGGTGGTTGCCCAAATAGTCGCGAGCTTCAACGTTCGTGCATGCTCGGGCGTCCTACTCTCCACGAATCCGTAACCACAGTTCGGTCGGAGGACTTCCCCCGTTTCCCTCACGGAGTGCTTCTCTTGAAGGAGTTCGTGTCTTGAACAAGGATCGCCTTCTCCCCCTGCTCGTCGTCCTTTTCGTGGGGAGTGGGTCGGCGGCCCTCATCTATGAGATCGTCTGGTTTCAGATGCTCTCGCTGATCATCGGCTCCTCCGCGATCTCACTCGGCGTGGTGCTCGCCACCTTCATGGGCGGGATGTGCATCGGGAGCGTGGGCCTCTCCTACGTGGTTTCTGCCGGACGCCACCCGCTTCGCGTGTACGCGGCTCTTGAGCTGACGATCGGGCTCTTGGGCATTTTGGTGCTCCTGGGCCTGCCCTGGGTCGGGGGATTGTACATCGCAATCGGAGGAGGAGGGTTTGGCGGGTTGGTCGCGCGCGCCCTCCTCTCTGCGCTCTTCCTCCTTCCCCCGACCATTCTTATGGGCGCCACGCTGCCGGCGATCGCTCGATGGGTCGAGGCAACGCCGAAGGGGGTGTCGTGGCTCGGCTTCTTCTACGGGGGGAACATCGCCGGAGCCGTGGTCGGCTCCCTGCTCGCGGGGTTCTACCTCCTTCGGGTGCACGACAGCGCTGTCGCCACCTACGCAGCCGCGGCGATCAATCTGGGCGTCGCGGCCTTCGGGTTCGGGCTTGCCCGACTCGAGACGCATCATCCGAGCTCCGACGACGACGACCCCGCCGCGACCGCGGTGCCTCCAGACGCTTGGCCGGTTCTGGTGGCCATAGGACTGTCGGGGATGACGGCTCTCGGCGCTGAGGTGGTATGGACCCGCCTGCTCACCCTGACGCTGGGGGGCACGGTCTACACGTTTTCTTTGATCCTGGCTGCGTTCCTGACAGGGCTCGGGATCGGAAGCGGAGTGGGCTCGTTCTTGGCCCGATCCATCCGGAATCCGCGGGCAGCGTTGGGCCTATGCCAACTTTCCGTCATGGGGGGCTTGGCGTGGGCGGCCTATGCGTTGACCACGGCTCTCCCTTACTGGCCCATCGATCCCTCGCTCGCCGTCTCGCCCTGGAACAACTTCCAGATCGATCTGGTGCGATGCCTCTTGACCGTCTTGCCGGGCGCGATCCTCTGGGGGCTCAGCTTCCCGTTCGCGTTGGCGGCCGTAGCATCCAGGGGGCAGGACACAGGCCACCTCGTGGGCAGGGTCTACGCGGCCAACACTGTTGGCGCGATCGTCGGCGCGCTGTCCGTTTCTCTTCTGGTGATCGGTACGATCGGTACGCAACAGACACAGCGAGTACTGATCGGCGTCGCCGGACTTTCTTCCCTGCTCCTGTTGGGACCCTTCGCATCTGGCTCCATTCGCCGGCTCACACTCAACGTCAGAAGCCTATCCTCGACGACGGCGATCGTAGGAGCGGCCGTCCTGCTCGGCCTCAGTGTGGCCCCGGTGCCCGGCCTGCTGGTGGCCTATGGCCGATACGCGGCCACATGGGTTGAGACCGCGGGCGACATCATCTATGTGGGAGAGGGCACCCATGCTTCGTTGGCGGTGTCTCGGGAGCAAAGCGGCGTGATGAGTTACCACAATGCCGGCAAGATCCAGGCGTCCAGTTACCCACAGGACATGCGCTTACAGCGCATGTTGGGGCATTTCACCACCCTGGTGCCGGATGACCCCAGCTCAGTCCTCGTGATCGGGATGGGCGCGGGGGTGACCGCCGGTGCGGTGAGCATCGATCCCCGGGTGGATCGCGTCACCATCGCCGAGATCGAGCCGCTCGTGCCCGAGGTCGTGTCCGAATACTTCAGCGACTACAACTTCGGGGTCGCCACCAATCCGAAAGTCCAGTTCCGGATCGACGACGGTCGACATTTTCTACTGACCACCGATGAGACCTTCGACGCGATCACGTCCGACCCCCTCGACCCCTGGGTGAAAGGTGCGGCTAACCTGTACACGCGGGAATTCTGGGAGCTGGTGAAGGAGCGCCTCAATCCCGGGGGGGTCGTCACGGTCTTCGTCCAGCTCTACGAGGCCGGCACGGAGGCGGTGAAGAGCGAGATCGCCACCTTCCTGGAAGCTTTCCCCGACGGGACGATCTGGGCGAATACTCTCAACGGACGGGGGTACGACCTCGTGCTAATGGGTCAACTGGAGCCGACGCGCATCGACGTCGAAGTATTGGAAGAGCGCCTGCGCCGGCCCGGGTACGAGGGAGTCCGCACCTCTCTCGCCGAAGTCGGCATCGGCTCCGCGCTGGCACTGCTCGCCACCTACGCAGGCGGTGGCAGGAACCTGGTGCCGTGGCTCGAAGAGGCGGAGATAAACCGCGATCGGAATCTCCGGCTTCAATATTTGGCGGGCCTGGGGATCAACCGCTACGAGCAGGATGTGATCTACCGTGAGATGCAGTCATATCTAATGTTCCCAGAGGAACTCTTCGTGGGCACGGAGGATTCGCTGCAGTGGCTCCGACAATCGATCAGGGGCCTGTGACTGCATCCACCTTCGAACCGAAACTCCCCATCCGTCTTGCGAGTAGCGAGGTGGCCCATAAGGTTGACGTGGGAGGCCAACGAGCCTCTGGCTCCCATCCCTTGTCGAGGAGAAGCGTCATGAGTTTGCGCATCGTACGGTTCGTTGTAACTCTCTCGATCATCGCCGGTTTGGCTCCCACGAAGGGATTCGCGCAGAACGCCCGACGGGACTTCGACGCGGAGATTGAAGCGGCGCTGCGATCGGCGAAGAGGGCGGCCGGTTTCGAGTTTCTCGGCACACTGAACCGCAATTGCCTGCTTCCCGCGAGTGGCGGTGTCAACACGAGCAACAACCTGCCGCGCTACGTCACAGACCCCACGAACGTCCCCTCGCGCGCGAACTGGCATGCGGACCCGGCGAAGGTCTTCGACAATCTCTACTTCGTCGGCGGTAAGGTGCATTCTTCGTGGGCGCTGACCACGAGCGAGGGCATCATCATCATCGACACGATCTTTCCTTATAATTCCGAGGAATTGATCATCGGTGGACTGGAACGGCTCGGCCTCGATCCTGAGGACATTCGATACGTCATCATCTCCCACGCCCATGGGGATCACATCGGCGGTGCTCAGATCCTGCAGGACCGGTTCGGCGCCGAGGTGGTCATGGGCGGTGCGGACTGGGATCTCGTCGAGACCTACCCGAACCGTTACGCCACGATGGCGCCGACGCGCGGGATCGTGGGGACGGACGGCATGGAGCTCACGCTCGGCAACACGACCGTCAACATCTGGGAGACCCCGGGACACACGCCAGGCACGCTGTCGTATACCTTCACCGTCTTCGACAACGGTAGGCCGGTGAACGTAGCGTATTCGGGCGGCACCGCTTTCAACTTCGTGAACAACACACCGGATCCCGGAATCCAGAACTTTCAGAGCTATATCGACGCCCAGCGGCACATGGCCGAGGTGGCCGCAGCCGCCGGGGCGTCCGTGCTCCTCTCGAACCACTCGGAGTTCGACAACGCGGTCAACAGGAACCGGATGCTCGCCGGTCGTGGTGACGGTCCCCACCCGTACGTAGTCGGCGAGGAGTGGGTGGGGCGGTACTTCCAAGTCATGGAGGGATGCGCCCGGGCAGCGCAGCTCCGGCTCGAGAAGGAGCAGGCCGAAGGCGCCGTGTTTTGACCAAGTTCATCCTCAATGGAGAGGCTCGGGACGTAAACGTGCCCGCAGCCAATCCGTTGCTTTGGGTCCTGCGCGAATCGCTTGAACTCACCGGCACGAAATTCGGATGCGGGATCGGCCAGTGCGGGGCGTGCACGGTCCTTCTCAATGGCCAGCCGATCCGGTCGTGTCAGTTCCCGGTCGGCGGTGTCGAGGGGGCCGAGATCACGACGATCGAGGGGCTTTCTCCGGATGGTGGTCACCCGGTTCAGCAGGCCTGGGTGGAAGAGCAGGTGCCACAGTGCGGCTACTGCCAATCCGGGCAGATCATGGCCGCCGCCGCCCTCTTGGCAACTCGCGACCGGCCCACCGACGCGGACATCGACGCCGCGATGTCGGGCAACGTGTGCAGGTGCGGGACGTATGGCGCGATCAGGCGGGCGATTCATCGGGCGGCCAAGATCCAGGCGGCCGGTCCCGAGGTGGACAATCTGCCGACCAGGGCAACCTCGACCGGCGGTGGCGCCCCGGGGGGCGACCGATGAGCAAGCCCAGCGACGCATCAACGGACGCGGCCATCGACCTCACGATACCCGAAAAGGCCGGCAAGAGGCTGTCTCGACGCACGTTCGTGAAAATAGGCGTCGTCGCGGGCGGCAGCCTCACGCTCAGCGTCTCTTATAGAGTGATCAGAGGACCCGGCGACCCCCTCACAGACGCCGCCTTCGCCCCAGACGCGTTCCTGCGCATCGATACGGACGGAAAGATCACGGTGGTGGTGGGCCGCTCTGAGATGGGCCAGGGCGTGGCGACTGCGCTGCCTCAGCTCGTCGCGGAAGAACTCGACGTCTCCTGGGACCAAGTGACGTTCGAGTTCGCGCCGGCGCATCCGGCGTATGGCATGTTCGGGATGCAGGTGACCGGAGGCAGCACGAGCGTAGTCCAGTCTTGGCAACCTCTACGTGAGGCGGGCGCGAAGGCACGCTGGATGCTGCGCGAAGCCGCGGCTCAGCAGTGGGGTGTCGAGGCAGATCAAGTCCGGATGCACGGTGGGAAGGCGATCGCCGCCGACGGCTCCGAGCTCGCGTACGGCGAGCTCGCCGTGGCAGCGGCGTTGCTCGACGTACCCAAGGACGTGCCGCTGAAAGATCCCTCTGAGTTCGGAATCATCGGTATATCGGTGCCCCGCCTGGACGTCGCAGTCAAAACAACGGGCGAGGCCGTCTTCGGCATCGACGCGGGTCCCTCGGACACACGCGTCGCCGTCGTGGCTCGCTGCCCGGTATTCGGAGGCTCGGTGGGCTCCTTCGACCCGGCTCCGGCGCTCGCCGTGGCCGGCGTGGAGGAAGTCGTGGAGCTGGAGAGCGGCGTCGCGGTCGTCGCGGCCGTCACCGCGGGATATGTCGCCGCGAAGGCCGGACGGGACGCGCTCGTGGTCGAGTGGGATGAGGGACGCGGGAGCGAGCTCGACGACACGGAGATCTTTCGCCGCTTTGCCATGGCCACACAGGAGGGTGGAGGATCCACCCGGGACGACGGCGATGTCGAAGCGACCTTCGAGGCGAGCGGGGAGCCGATCCGCGCGACTTACCAACTGCCATACCTCGCACACGCGACGATGGAGCCGATGAACTGTACGGCGTGGGTGCGGGACGGTCGCTGCACCGTGTGGACGGGGACGCAGTTCCAGAACGCGCCGGGCATCGTCGGGGGGGGTGCACGCCAGGTGGCGGCAAAAGCCGCGGGCGTCGAAGCGGACGACACTGAGGTCCACACGACCTTCTTGGGCGGCGGTTTCGGGCGGCGGGCCGAACGGGACTACGTCCGCGAGGCCGCTGAGTTGGCGGGCAAGGTCGATGGTCCGGTGAAAGTGATCTGGTCGCGCGAAGACGATATGCAGCACGACTTCTACCGCCCGGCATCGTATCACGAGCTCGCCGCCGTATTGGATGCGAAGGGGATGCCCGACGCGTGGCAACACGACGTTGCGACTCAGTCGATCATGGAGCACTTGGTGCCGAGCTGGGTGCCGGGCTTTGCAGAGCACTGGGCGGGAAGCAAGGATCCGACGGCGACGGAGGGAGCCAGCAACCAGCCGTACCACGTGCCGAACATCCGCGTGAGGTTCGCCAAAGTCGACCTACCGATTCCGGTAGGCTTCTGGCGCTCCGTCGGGCATACGCACACGGCGTTCGTCGTCGAGTCGTTCATCGACGAGCTGGCGCACGCGGCGGGCCGTGATCCCTATGAGTACAGGCACGAGTTGCTGGACGCGCATCCACGGCATCGGGCAGTTCTGGAGGCGGTCGCGGGAGCCTCGGAATGGGGCTCACCCGTCCCCGAAGGGCGTGCACGCGGAATCGCCATGGCGGAGTCGTTCGGCTCGTTCGTCGCGGAAGTAGCGGAGGTCTCCATCGAGGACGGACGACCGCGCGTGCACAAAGTGTGGTGCGCGATCGACTGTGGCGTCGTCGTGAACCCGGCGATCGTCCGCGCTCAGATGGAGAGCGGCATCGTCTACGGGCTCACAGCAGGCCTCTACGGCGAGATCAACATCGCGAGAGGTCGCGTGGTGCAGGGCAACTTCGACGACTACCAGATGCTCCGGATGGACGAGGCACCGGAAGTCGAGGTCTTGCTGACGCCGAGCGGGGATGCCCCGGGCGGTGTGGGCGAGCCGGGCACGCCACCGATCATTCCGGCGGTCACCAACGCGATCTTCGCGCTGACGGGCGAGAGGATTCGGAAGCTGCCGATCCGGCTGAGCTAGGCCCCCATCAGTCGCCTCCAGGGAGATATGTGCGTGCCGCGGCAACATTCGGTCCGGCTGATGAATATCGTCGGACCATGAGCGACCTCACCGACGCGCAGGTCGCCGAGTTCCGTGACGAGCTCGAGCGACAACTCGCCAAGCTCGAAAAAAGTATGACGGTCACGGACCAAGCCCTCGAAACCGTCGAACTCGATCAGGGTGCCGTGGGGCGACTCTCGCGTATGGACTCTCTTCAAAACCAGGGTATCGCGAAGGGCCTGCGGGAACGTGAGAGCGTCAGGCTGGCCCAGATCCAGGAAGCGCTACGGCGCCTGGACGCGGGCACGTACGGCGTTTGCACCGCGTGCGGCTGCGGTGTGGCAAGGGAGCGCCTGTTCGTGTTCCCGGAGTCGGGAACGTGTGGGCGTTGCGGGGACTAAACTGCTCTACGCTCCTCGCGACGGCACCCTCATCAAGTAAGGCTCGAGTCCCTTCAGATTGTGTTCGATCTCAGCGATCTGCACCGCCGAAAGGGAGTAGTCGCGGCCCCGCTGAGCCCCCGTCGCGAAGATGCCGCGTCGCTGGAGAAGGTAGCGGCCGGCCCCGGGGATCTCCGTCTCGCAGGTGAGCATTACGAGCAGCTTCCCATGGATGTCGCGCACCGCGTCCCAGTTGCCCACCCGTGAAGCCGCCCACATCCGTGCGAACACCTCCGCGTACATCGACATGCCGCTGACCAGCCCATCCACTCCCAAGCGCAGGTCGTAGGCGAAGTAACGCCCCCGCATCGCGGAGTACACGCGCTGGATCTGCGGTTGGCCGACCAGGGCTTGAATGCGCTCGAAGACGGGCTGCACTTCCTCTTTCACGTAGCCGAGGTTCGGATACTGGTTCGCGAGTTCGAGAATGAAGTCGGTCTTGAACTCGACGTCCGGGCGGTTCGGCGAGGTCTGAATCATGATGGGCCGTGAGGTGACCTCCGCCAGCGCGGAGTAGTACTCCCGGTAGTCCTCCAGGGAATTCCCCACCTTCGGCGGCATCGCGATCATCATGTCGGGCGCGAGGCTCTCGGCGAAGGTGGCCAGTTCCACCATGTCCGGCGTCGAGTCCTGCTGAACGCCCAGCACGAGCGTCATCGAACGTCCCCGGTTGGCTCTGGTGAGGACCTCCATCCCCTGCATGATCTCTTCGGTCGTGAGCTGAGTGTAGTCGCTCGAGTTCTGTGGCCAGACGAGCCCGTGCACCCCGGCGTGCTCGAGCCACTCCACCTGGAACGCCAGGTCGTCGTAGTGGACCGCGCCCGACTCAGTGTAAGGAGTCGACAGGATGACGAAGATGCCGCGCATGTCTCCGGCGGCGCCGGTTGCTGGCACTCCACCTATCTTGGCCTCCGTCGGCTGGGCCCCCAACGACTGAGCATGTCCGAGCACTTGCGATCCGATCACCCCGGATCCCATGAGTTTGAGACTATCGCGGCGGGTGTATGTCTTCTTCATTGGACCATCCCCTCATGCACGAATGGACAGGATCACGCTGGGTAGACCCAAGTTCGCATGAGGGTAACCGGGTACGAGCGGCCCGCGCAATCCAGGCCCTCGACGGGCTTGTTAACCCCTCGACCGTCCGATATGGTATGCGGTTATGGTCCGCCTAACGTCGACACGCGTATTCTTGATCCTGCTTTTCTCAGCGCCGCTCCCCGCGAGCGCGCAGACCGGAAACCCATATGAGACGGATCCAAGGGCGATTCGTGCGGGGGGTGCCTTGTTCGGGGCCCGCTGTGCCCAGTGTCACGGTGGCGACGCCAAAGGCATCACCGGTCCGGACCTGACTCTGCTCTGGGCGTCCGGTGCGAGCGACGACCGGGTGTTCCAGACGATTCAGACCGGTGTGTTGGGCAGCATCATGCCTTCCAGCGCCGCGCCGGACCTGGAGATCTGGGCCATGGTTGCCTACGTGAAGAGTATCAGCACGGTGCCGGAGTTCGATAACGACAGGGGCGACGCCAGGCGAGGCGAGGAGATCTTCTCGACGACGTGCACCCGCTGCCACAGTGTGAACGGCGCCGGTGGGCGTCTGGGGCCTGACCTATCTCGTATCGCGACGATTCGGTCCCGCGACATGCTGATACGCTCGATTCGGGACCCGAGCGCGTCGATGGTGGTCGGATATCGGCCGGTGACCGTCGTGACTCGGGACGGTGAGCGCGTCCGCGCTGTGACGAAAGGCGAGGATGCGTTTTCGATTCAGATTCTGGATACGCGCGGGCGTCTCCAGGGATACGTCAAAGCGGACGTTCAAGAGGTCATCCGCGAGGAACGCTCGCTGATGCCCCAGTTCGGCCCCGACCGTCTCAGCGATGAGGAGCTCGATGATCTGCTGCAATATCTCGGCACGCTACGCGGGGCCGATTCCGATCGCCTTTGAAATTCCGATCTCGGTGAGAGGTGGATACGTGATGTTGCTTAGAAAATTCGCGCTGCTCAGGAGACTTGCGGCGGTGATCGCGCTGCTCGCGTCGAGCACGCTGGGCCCGCCACAGCTGGCCGCGCAGAACGTCGACACCGGCATCGCGCCCGACGCTGGCGTCACGTATGAGGATATCCTCCAGGGGTTGGACGATCCGACACGCTGGCTAACCTTCTCAGGCGACTACAGTGGCCAGCGCCACAGCCCGCTGGCGCAGATCACGCCCGAAAACGTGCACCGACTCGTCCCGCAATGGACGTTTCAGACCGGCACGACGACGCGAGGCAGGGGGTTCGAGACCACGCCACTGGTCCTGGACGGCGTGCTGTACGTAACCGGGTCGAACAACTTCGCGTGGGCAATCGACGCACGGACGGGTCGGCCCTTCTGGGAGTATCGGCGGGACCTTCCGGACGATCTCACGTACGGGGCGAGCGCGCCGGTCAATCGCGGATTCGGCATGCTCGGTGACCGTCTCTTCATGGTGACGCTCGATGCTCACCTCCTGGCGCTCGATCGGACGACCGGCAGCGTGCTCTGGGAGATCGAGCTCGCAGACTACCACGTCGGCTATGCCGCGACACTGGCCCCTCTCGTCATCGACGGAAAGGTGATCGTCGGGAACTCAGGCGGCGAGTATCCGACCCGTGGATTCATCGACGCTTACGATCCGGAGACCGGCGAACGCATCTGGAGGTTTTACACGATCCCGGGGCCGGGCGAGCCGGGAAGTGAGACTTGGCCCCAGGACGGCGACAACCTCGCACGGGGTGGCGGCGCGACCTGGATGACGGGGAGCTACGATCCGGATCTCAATCTTCTGTACTGGGGCACCGGAAATCCGAATCCCGACTACTACGATGAGGACCGGGAGGGGGACAACCTCTACTCGAATTCGATCGTCGCGATCGATGCAGACACCGGTACGCTTCGGTGGCACTACCAGTTCACCCCCCACGACACGCACGACTGGGATGCCAACCAAATACCCGTGCTGGCGGATCTGATGATCGAGGGTGAGTTGCGCAGCGTGGTGATGATGGCGAACCGCAACGGCTTCTTCTACGTGCTCGATCGGACGACGGGTGAGCTGCTCCTCGGAAAACCGTTCACGGACACTACGTGGGCACGGGAGATCGGACCGGACGGTCGACCGATCATACTCAACGACGGCAGCAAGGGGTGTCTGCCCGAGCCCTGGGGTGGGACGAACTTCATGCCGCCATCATTCGATCCGGCGCTCGGAATGCTCTTCGTCACCGCGCGTGAGAGCTGCGCCACCTTCGTGCCGCAGGAGCCTGAGCTCGTCCTGGGTCAGAACACCTCAGGTGGCGTCATCTGGATCGACCGGGACCAGGGGTACGGGGCTCTACGCGCGATCGATGTGCTGACGGGCGAGCGCATGTGGGAGTTCCGCTACCCCTCGCCCACGATGGCCGGGGTCATGACCACGGTGTCGGGTCTCGTCTTCGCCGGAGACCACGAAGGCAACTTCATGGCGTTCGACGCCCGCACGGGCGAAAACCTCTGGCATTACCAGACTGGGTCCCGAATCTGGGGCGCGGCGCCGATGACTCACATGCTCGACGGCCGCCAGCACGTGCTGATCCCCTCAGGGACTACGCTGGTCGCGTTCGCTCTTTCGGAGGATCGCCCGTAGGTTTACCGGGTGTTATCGGGACAGGCCGGTACAGGGTGGCAAGGGGTGTATAGAGGAGAGGGTACAGTTACAGGGCGGGATTTCGGGGGGGGGACGTTTCTCGAGGGAGTTTATTGATGAACGGCAGACATCGTCTCGCAGTTCCGGTCATGGTCCTCTTGCTGCTGCCGATCGCCCTGAGTGCCCAGGGCCACGACGCAAGCATCGCGAATCATAAGCTCCTCAGCATTACCGTGACCCCATGACGCTCCCAGGAGTCGTGGGTCGGAGAGAGACAAGCAGGAGATGGGATGCCAATTTTAGAGTATCGTTGTACAGCGTGCGGAAATGAGTTCGAGATTCTGGTGCTGAACTCGTCTCCCGTGCCCGGATGCACGTCCTGCGGAAGTGAGGACATCGAGAAGATGATGTCGATTTCATCCGTCAGTTCAGCGGACGTCCGCAAGCGTGCGGCCCGCGATATTCGAGCGAGGAATCGATCTTTGAGAAAAGATCACGCCCACGAAGAAGTGAAGAGACTCGAGTCGCACGCACGGGACCATGACGAGTAGGATGTCCTACACCGCCCCCAGGAAGTCCGGTCTCAGGGGCTCCAGGGCCGGCCATGCCTCGCTGGCCGCGCTCCTCGTCGCGGGTGGCGTCGCGATGGTGGTCCTCGGCGCGCACCCGTCCTCCACTGAGCTGGCGTTTGCGGGCCCCATAACACCCCACTTCGCCCTCGCGGACGCTGAAGACGCGCGTGAGATCCTGGACACGTACTGCGTAGGGTGTCACAACGAGAGGCGTCTTGCCGGTGGACTGGCGCTCGACGTGTTGGACGTCGAAGACCCGAGCGCCGCTGCCGATACCTGGGAGACTGTAATCCGGAAGCTGCGAACCGGCACGATGCCGCCGGGTGGCGTAAGGCGACCTGAGCCGGCCGAGTACGACCTGGTGGCAAGTTGGCTCGAGACAGAAATCGACGGGGCCGCCTCGACGACGCAGCCCAACCCGGGTGCGACGAACCCCATCCACCGTCTCAACCGCTTGGAATACAACAACGCGATTAACGACTTGTTGGCGCTCGACGTGGATGTGATGTCGCTTCTGCCCGGTGACGAGACGGCAGACGGAAGCTTCGACAATTTTGCCGACCAGCTCTCTATCACGGCCACGCATATGGAGCGGTACATGTCCCTGGCCCGGCAGGTGACCCGCCTTGCGACGGGCCTCCCGCCCACGGCTCCGGGCGTGGAGACCTTCGAGGTTCCGCTGCACGTGGTGCAGGACCAGCGTCAAAGTGAAGACCTCCCCTTCGGGTCACGGGGCGGCATTGCCCTTCGCTACGATTTTCCGGCCGATGGGGAATACCTGATCAAAATCCAGCTCCGCAGGCAGTACCAGGACTACCTGATGGGCATGGGATGGCAGCAGCAGGTGGACCTGAGGCTCGACGGTGAGCTACTCGAGAGGTTCACGGTGGGAGGTGGAGCGCTCGAGTTCAGGCCGGCGGCTGCCAGCTATGCCGGAGCGGGGGAGCCGGGCTCGGCCGGTTCTCCTGAGTGGGAAGAGTACATGCAGTCGAGCGGAGACGCCCATCTGGAGTTCAGGCTCGCGGTCGAGGCCGGGCCTCGTGCAGTCGGGGTATCGTTCGTCAGAGACCAGTGGGAGCCGGAACTACTTCCGCAGCCGCAGCAGCGAGGGAGGGTCCTGACGAACGATCAGATCTACATGGACCACGCAAGCGTCCACTCAGTCCAGATCGGAGGCCCCTACGAGATCACCGGCACGGCCACGGACACCCCGAGTCGGAACGAAATCTTCGTATGTCGTCCCGAGCCCGGCGCGGAAGAAGAGGCGTGTGCCACGCGGATCCTCTCCAGAATGACCCGGCGGGCTTTTCGCCGTCCGGCGACGGACCAGGACGCGGAGATGCTGCTCGAGTTCTTCCGTCAGGGTCGCTCTGGGGGGGGCAGTTTCGACGCTGGGATTCAGCTCGCCCTCGAGCGACTCGTGGTCGATCCGGAGTTCCTCTTCCGCATTTATCGTGAGTCCGCCGGAGTCGAGCCGGGCGACGTCTATGCCCTCGACGACGTGGCGGTCGCTTCCCGGCTGTCTTTCTTCCTGTGGAGCAGCATCCCCGACGAGCCCTTGCTCGAACTGGCGGAGGCCGGGCGTCTGACCGATCCCGCCGTGCTGGAGCAGCAGGTTCGCCGGATGTTGGAAGATCCGCGAGCCATCGACGCACTCGTAGACGGCTTCGCGGCTCAGTGGCTCAACCTTCGGCTTCTCCCCGAGAAGCTCGCCGATCCTCTCAAGTATCCCGATTTCGACGACAGTCTCCTGGATGCATTCCGGCAGGAGACCGAGATGTTTGTCGGTAGCAATCTGCGAGACGATCGGCCTATTCCGGAGCTGCTGAGCGCCGACTACACCTACGCCAATGAGCGATTGGCGAGGTTTTACGGGATTCCTGGCATCTACGGCAGCCGCCCGCGCCGAGTTACGCTTCCGAACCCCGATCAGCGGGGAGGCCTGCTCGCGCACGGGGGTTTGATGGCGATCACGGCGTACCCGGACCGCACGTCGCCCGTGTTACGGGGCAAATGGCTTCTGGACAACATTCTGGGTGCGGATCCGCCACCGCCGCCGGCCAACGTGGACACCAGCCTGGATCAGAGTCCGGAGGCGGAGGTGCTTGGCATTCGCGAGCGACTGGAGCGGCACCGGACCGATCCCCTATGCGCCAGTTGCCATACGCTCATGGATCCCCTCGGGTTCTCGCTCGAAGAGTTCGATGCCGTGGGAGCGTGGCGGGACACCGATGAGACGGGTGGTCCGGTCGATAACCTCGGGACTTGGCCGAGCGGTGTCGAGTTGAATGGGGTATCTTCGTTGCGAGCACTCCTGCTCGACTACGATGACCAGTTCGTTCGCACGGTGACTGAGAAGCTCATGTCGTACGCGTTGGGGCGTCCGCTCGAGTACTTTGATCAGCCGACCGTGCGGCGTATCGTACGCGACGCGGAAGACAACGAATACCGTTGGTCATCGATTATCCTTGGAATCACACAGAGCCCGGCTTTTCTCATGCGCCGGTCCGCCGAACCGATCTAGGCAGGGACAGAACACACTTGGGAGATGCCACATGACAACGATCCTGACCGGGAAATCGCTCCCCCGACGCACGGTGCTGAAGGGGCTCGGGGCCAGCTTGGCGCTACCGTTTCTGGACTCGATGTTCCCCGCTTTCGGACTCCGTGGACAGGCTGCGCCTGAGCGCGTGCATCGATTCCAGACGTTCTACGTACCGAACGGGATGGCGATGGAGTACTGGTCTCCAACGGGAGAGGGGCGGGATTTCGGGCTGACACCGATCCTCGAGCCTCTCGAGCCGTTTCGGGAGCAAATGCTGGTTCTTTCGGGAATCAGAGCGAATTGGGTCCAGATCCACGCCGGCGCTTCCGGATCGTTCCTGACCGGTATTCCCCAGGGCGGGACGACCGAGACTGAGATCATCGCCGACGTTTCGATGGACCAGCTCCTGGCACAAAAGTTCGGCCAGGAAACGCAGTTGGCCTCGCTCGAGCTCTCCATGGACGCCCCGGCAAACGCGGGGGCCTGCAGCAGCAACCTCAGTTGCGTCTATACGCATACGCTCTCGTGGCGTGGTCCAACCCAGCCACTACCTACGGAGTACAATCCTCGTGCCGTGTTCGAGCGACTGTTCGGCGACAGTGGCTCCACTGAGCGGGCGGCTCGGGAGGCGAGGTTGAGACAGCAGTCGAGCATACTCGACTCCGTGACGGACAAGATCGGCGCCCTCAGCCGGGAGATCGGTGCGCAGGATCAGATCAAAGTGGAGCAATACACAGAAGCTATCCGGGATGTCGAACGCCGAATTCAGAAGGCTGAGGAGCAGATCGATATCGACCTGCCCAACTTCGAGCAACCCGAAGGCGCACCGCCGGTGTTCGAAGACCACTTGGAGTTGATGATGGACCTGAAGCTGCTGGCGCTCCAGGCCGATTTGACCCGGGTCATCTCGTTCATGATCGGCAAAGAGCAGAGCCCCCGGCCCTACCCACAGATCGATGTGCCGGATGCTCACCATCCGCTTTCGCATCACAACAACCAGCCGGATCTGGTCGAGCGCATGTCGAAAATCAATCGCTACCACACCCAGCTCTTCTCGCAGTACTTGGCCAAGCTTCGGGCGACGCCCGACGGGGACGGAAATCTGCTGGACAACATGACGATCCTGTACGGCTCAGGGATCTCCAACAGCACACGGCACTCCGGCCAAAACCTTCCAATCCTCGTGATGGGAGGTGGCGCGGGAACCCTTCGAGGCGGTCAACACCTCTCGTACGCCAACGAGCCGGGGATGGCGAATTTACTGGTTACACTCATGGACAAGTTCGGTATGCCGGTGGACCGGATCGGAGCGAGCACTGGAGCGCTGCAGATCGATGCGCTCCCCGGGATCTGATCATGTATGCGTAACTGGGCGAACGTAGTGCTGCCGTTGGGCTTGGCTCTGGTTCTGGTAGGAGCCAGTGTCGCCGACCTCCCACCCCTCATCGAGGCTGCGAAGGTCAGAGACTGGGAAGCGGTGCGGTCTCTGGTAGATCAAGGCACGGACGTCACCGCCACCGCACCCGACGGAGCGACCGCCCTCCACTGGGCCAGCTATTGGGACGACGTCGAGACCGCCGAACTCCTGATTCGCGCAGGCGCTGAGGTAGACGCTGCGAACGATCTCGGCGCGGTGCCTCTCTGGATCGCGAGCTTGAACGGAAGTGCTTCGATGGTTCAGACCCTGCTCGAGGCCGGAGCGGATCCGAACGCCGCGCTTCTCTCCGGCGAGGCCCCCATCATGACGGCGGCACGCACCGGCAACCCCGGGGTGGTGGAGCGGCTACTCGCCGCTGGTGCCGACCCGAACGTCACCGCGACGCGTGGCCAGACTGCGCTCATGTGGGCGGTCTCCCAACAGCACTCCGACGTGGTCGGCGTGCTGCTCGAATACGGAGCGGACATCCACGCCCGGTCGGCGACGTGGAGTCAGGTCATGGCCGTTTCACCCCATAGTAACCCGGCGAATCAGCAGGCCGTCCCCCACGGGGGCAACACGGCGCTGACGTTCGCGGCCCGGGTGGGCGATCTCGCCTCCGCGAGGATGCTCGTGAATGCCGGTGCCAATGTGAACGATACCGATGAGCGGGGCGTCAGCGTCATGGTTCTGGCCGCCCACTCCGGCTTTAGGGATCTGGTGGAGTTCATGCTCGACGAGGGCGCAGACCCGAATGCGGCCGAGGCCGGATTCTCAGCGCTCCACGTGACGATCATGCGTCGGGACGAAGACTTGGGCCGCTTGCTTCTCGCCAATGGCGCCGATCCGAATGCTCGAATCACGAACTGGACGCCCACGCGCCGCGCGTCGGCCGATTGGTACATTCACCCTGCCCTTATCGGAGCGACACCCTTCTGGGTCGCGGCACGGCTCGCCCAAGCCGAGTTCATGCGCCTTCTCGTAGAGCACGGGGCCGATCCTCTCTTCGTGCATCACGTCACTTACGTGGGTGCCTCCGGGTCGTATGGGGCTGGCGGCAGGACCGAAGCGACCACCACTCTCATGGCCGCTGTCGGGATGGGTGGCCCGCGAAGGGCGCGTGGCTTCGTCAATCCCGATCCTGCGGATCTGGAGGCTCTCACCCTGGAAGCCGCGCAGTTAGCGGTCGAGTTGGGTGTGGATGTCAACGCCACCGACTTAGAAGGCCGGACGGCGTCGGACTACCGGAGCTTCCCGTCGGTCATGGACTTTCTGGCCTTCGAAGCCGCCCGCTAAGCGAAACTGAACCGATCCGTGCGTCGCATGGGTCACCGACATCCATTCCGCCATGGGCACGACAGCCCGGAGGAGCGAAGCATGGCAACCAGTAAGCGTTTCTTGTTCGTCTGCGTGGCGACCGTTTTTGGAGCGGGCTTCATGCTGGGTAGTGCGACGCAGGGTATCGCAGATGCCCAGGCGCAATCCGCGGACCGCGTCTTCGAGTTGAGAACCTACACGGCTCCTGAGGGCAAGCTACCCAACCTTCAGGCCCGGTTCCGCGATCACACGATGCGCATATTCGAGAACCACGGGATGACCAACATCGGCTACTGGACTCCCCAGGACGAACCGAACTCGTCGAACACCCTGGTCTACATCATCTCCCACGACAGCCGCGAGGCGGCGACGGCGAGTTGGCAGGGCTTCAGAGACGATCCTGAATGGCAGCAGGTGAGTCGCGACTCCCAGGCGGATGGCCGGATCGTGGCCGGCGTGGTGTCAGTGTTCCTCGAGCCGACGGATTTTTCGCCCATCAAGTGATCGGCGCGTCCTAAAAGCCCACACCCTTCACGTTCAGTCGAATGCGCACCAGCCGCGTGTTGGCCGTGATGAAGAGTGTGGAGCCATCTTCACCGAACGTGGCGTTCGATGTTCTCGGCGGCGCCAGCAGTGTCCCGAGGTGCTCCCCATTCGCATTGATGATCAACACCCCGCCCCCGGGTCCGGTCACGTAGACGTTGCCCTGCTGATCTACGGCCATGCCGTCGCCCCATGATTCGAAGAAGACGCGACCATTGGCGATGTTTCCGTCTGGCTCGACGTCGTACGCCATGACCACCGGCTGATTCGCACCATCTGAGTTGGCCACATAGAGGATGGACTGGTCGGGGGAGAACGCGATGCCGTTGGGGCGAGAAAGATCGTCGATCAGCAAGGTCAACGAGCCGTCGGTGGCCAACCGATAAACCCCTTGGAAGTCGAGTTCCTTCGGTTCGACGCCCCCCTCCAGTCCATACGGCGGGTCGGTGAAGTACAGATCGCCGTTGCTCCGCGTCGCCACGTCGTTGGGGGAATTGAAACGCTTCCCTTCGTATTCCCCGGCAAGCGTTTCGAAGTTGGGCTTGGGCGCATCCCATGGCGCGTTCATCCGGGCGATGCGTCGATCCCCGTGCTGGGCCAACACAAGCCTTCCCTCTGCGTCCAGGAGCAGGCCGTTGGATCCGCTCTCCCCTTCCCTCGGCACCTCCCCCGTGTATCCCGCCGGCTGCAGCCAGAGCGAGGCCCCTTCGCCCTCGCTCCACCGGTAGACGGCGTTGTTGGGGATGTCCGAGTAGAGGATCGACTGGAGCGCTGGAACCCACACGGGGCCTTCGACCCATTCGTGGCCCTCGGAGAGAACCTCGAGCACGGCGTTCGGGGGCACGATAGCATCCAATCGCGGATCGAGACGCTCGATGCTACCGGTGGTCGGTAGAGGCTCCATCGTATCCTCCTCACCAGCCGACTCAGCGCCCCCGCAAGACAGTGTCGTGGCAGCGCAGAGGAGTATCGCCAATGATTTCTGCATTCCGGTGGCCCTCCCGATGTTCGCCCCAATCCCGGCTCTGGTGCGTGGCCAATCTGCCTACCGAGAGCGTAGGACGAAAGGCCGCACCTCCGCAGGGGGACCCCGATCGCCCATAATGCGGTCGTGTAACCGCGTCGCAGAGATCTGGCGGAGAGCGGCGCGCTCAGGGTATTCTGCTCACCGCGTAGCAGAATCGCAGAGACCTTAGATGGCCCCCTCAGTGGAGTTGGGGAGCTGAAGCCTTGGCGAGGAGTCACGATGTCGGGCACTACAAAGATTATCCTGAGCTTTCTTATCGCAGCCGTTGTCGCGGGGGGCGGTGCCTTCACAGGTGTCGCCACCGATCTAGGGCTGAATCAGGACATCGGCGATATCCGCATTGTCACTATATCAGCGGCATGGCTACTCGCCTGGGCAGTTCGCAACTTCACGACGCTTGCATAGGGGGTGCTCCATCGCCGCAGATCTGTTAGGAAACAGCCCCAACCCCAGCCGGACTCGTCATATGTCTTGTCCCTGTAAATGGCCCAGCGACCTATAGTCGAGCATGCGTCCGACCTCCAGGCCCAAAGTCGCCAGCCTTGCATCGCGAGAAGCTGAAATGACCAAAGATCCCCACTTCACAGCTCTTGAGAACATGTATCTCGCGGCGCCGATCAGTGATCTCTACCACCCGAGCATCGAAATATCCGATTCCGAGGCGACGATCAAGATCGAGGTGTCAGAGCAGTTCTTTCACTCCGCCGGAGGGCTCCATGGCTCCGTTTATTTCAAGCTCCTCGACGACGCGGCGTTCTTCGCCGCCAACTCACTCGAAAGAGACGTGTTCGTCCTGACGACTTCCTTCACGACGTATCTCACCAGGCCGGTCTCGTCGGGCACGCTTCGTTCAGTTGGCCGGGTGGTCAACCGCAACAAGTCCCAGTTCATCGCCGAAGCCGTCGTGCACGATTCGGACGGGAACGAGATCGGGCGTGGGAGTGGGGTCTTCGTGCGGAGCAAGCTTCTGCTGAGTGAGATCCGGGGATACGGCCCCTGACCCGCCATCGCTGCTGACGCGTGCTAACGTGCGCCCAACGCGCGCTGACCCGCGAGAACGATTCGCCGCCGAGCCGGACGTACCGGTATGCGGAAGAGGTTTTCGTGGAGCACTGCGGAGCGTAACATTGTCTCCGCACCGACTTTTCTCCGCCATGCCCAGGAGCGGCCATGCAGGGTCTCATGATGAACCGGCAGTTGCTCATCTCTTCCTTGATCGAGCACGGAGGCACGGTATATCACGATCGCGAGATCGTTTCGCGCACCGTAGAGGGTCCGGTACACCGGTACACCTACGCGGATCTGCGACGGCGTAGCAAACAGTTGGCCGGCGCCCTGACCACGCTCGGGGTGAATGCGAGTGATCGCATCGCCACGCTCGCATGGAACGGATACAGACACGTCGAGCTCTACTACGGTGTTTCCGGCATGGGGGCCGTGTGCCACACGGTCAACCCGCGGCTGCACCCCACGCAGATGACCTATATCCTCAACCACGCTGAAGATCAGTATCTATTTACCGATCTCACGTTTCTGCCCCTGGTCGAGGCGATAGCCGAGCATCTGAAGACCGTGAAGGGCGTCGTGGTCATGACGGACGCCGACCACATGCCTGAGTCTGGGTTGTCGAACCTGCTGTGCTATGAGGATCTCCTGAGCGCAGAGGAAGACGACTTCGTTTGGCCTGAGTTCGATGAAAACCACGCTTCTTCGCTTTGTTACACGTCCGGAACCACGGGACATCCCAAGGGCGTCCTGTACAGTCATCGGTCCAGCGTGCTTCATGGGTTTGGTGTATCGCTCCCCGACTGTCTGGCGCTGTCGGAATCTGAGGCGTTCTTGCCGGTGGTGCCCATGTTCCACGTCAATGCCTGGGGAACGCCATATGCCACGCCGATGACCGGTGCCAAGCTCGTAATGCCGGGTCCGGGGTTGGACGGCAGGAGCCTCACGGAGTTGATGTGCGATGAAGGCGTCACCAGCGCGGCCGGGGTACCTACGGTCTGGACCGGACTGCTGAATTACTGGCGCGAACATGACACCAGTGTTCCATCCCTCAAGCTCATGATCATTGGAGGGACTGCGGTTCCGCGCTCAATGGTGGAGGCCTTCGACAAGGAGTTCGGTGTCGAGGTACGGCAGGGTTGGGGCATGACGGAGACGAGCCCCATCGGGACCGTGAATGTGCTCAAGCCGGAGCAGCGCACGGCCCCCGCCGAGGAGCGCTACGACATCCAAGTTCGGCAGGGGCGGGCCATCTATGGCGTGGAGATGAAGATCGTGGATCCCGAGGGCAACACGCTACCGCGCGACGGTAAAGCTTTCGGTGAACTCAAGGTCCGGGGACCGTGGGTGAGCCGTGCCTATTTCCGTGATGAGGACGAAGCGGTCGACAGCGACGGGTGGTTCCCCACGGGAGATGTCGCGACCATCGACGCAGACGGGTACATGCACATCATCGACCGCATCAAGGACCTGATCAAGTCGGGCGGAGAGTGGATCAGCTCGATCGAACTCGAGCATCTGGCGATGAGTCATCCCGATGTCATGCAGGCGGCGGTAATCGGAGTCCCACACGAAAAATGGAGCGAAAGGCCACTCCTTATCGTGAGGCCCAACGCAGGTGCGAAGCCCTCTAAGGAGGAATTGCTCGAGTTCTTCAAGGACAAGGTCGAGGATTGGTGGATTCCGGATGACGTCGTGATGGTCGACGAGTTGCCGATCGGCGGTACCGGCAAGGTGCAGAAGACGGAGCTCCGGAAGACTTACGGCTGAGTGCTTGACACGGAGTGGTTGGATCGGGCCTTCGCCAACGCCGTCGCGGTGATCGGTGCCGCCTCAGATGAAACGCTCTTCGAGCCGATTCCGGACACGTGGATCATGGGAGGAGCCCAGCGAATCGCGGTGGTGTCGGGGATCGTCGATCACACCGCCCACCATCGAGGATCGTTGGCGGTCTATGCGCGATTGGTCGGTAAAGAGCCGATGATGCCCTACTCCTGAGGGGTGACCGATCCGATGTAGGCAATGCGACGTGTGGGCCTAAGAACCGGCTGGCGAACCCTCCAGAAGCTCCACCAGCTCCGCCAACTCTGCGGTCCATCCCGTCTCGTTTTGCTGATGGTCGGCCTGGGTGCGGAAGCCCGACTCGCGTAGCTCGAGCAGGGTACCCCCCCGCGTCTCGCTCCGTCAGAGTCCATTCGACCAAAGTCGACTTCTCGGCATCGAAGGCGAGACCGGGATTGTGACTCCAACTCCAGGAAATGCGATGTGGCGGCTCCACCATTTCGACCTGAAGCGGATAACGGCCGTGCTTATCCCACTAGAGCCAGCCGAAGCTACCGGGTCGTGGATCGAACTCGGCCCGGTCCGAGAACCAATTCGAGATCTCGCTCGAGTCCGTGAGTGCCTTCCACACCCGCTCGATGTCGGCGCTGAACTCCAACGCTCTTGTGATCACCAGGTTCATGTCGCGTCGTCCTCCACCAGATGTGTACGCAAGCGTGACAGGCGCCGGTCCCATGCGGCAGCGTAGGGAGCGAGCCAGTCGGCCACGTCCTCGAGCGGCTGGGCCCTCAAGCGATGGATGCGCTTTCGTCCCGGCCGATGGTATTCCAGAAGGCCGGCGCTCTCCAGCACGTCGAGATGCTTGGTCACCGCCTGTCTCTTGATGGACAGCGGCTCCGACAAATCGGTTACCGACAGTGGGTCCCGCGTCCTCAGCTGTTCGAGAACGTGGCGCCGTGTGGCATCCGAGATGGCGAGGAAGGAATCCGGCATGACTCAATATGCAACTTTTATGTTGCACGTTAAGTGAGTCAGCCGGTGAACCATCGTGAACAGCAAGCCCCGGGCCGCCTGCAATTGGTCGCGGTGTCCGTCGATGTTACCGTTCTTGCTTGCCCAGGAAGAGCGACCCGTGACGTCTTCACCTAAGATCCCGCAGTCGAGGGTGCCCGACGAGCGATGCACGACATGACAGAAGGCCCGATCTCGGGCCATATCATGAGGATGGCCGTGCCCATCGCGGTCGGCATGGTCTTTCAGACGCTCTACTATTTGGTCGACCTCTACTTCGTGGCCCTGCTCGGGGATACCGCCATCGCCGGTGTCAGCGCCGCGGGCAACTTGCAGTTCCTCGTGATGGCCATCACTCAGGCCCTCGGTGTGGGGACGATGGCAATCATCGCTCAAGCGAGCGGGAGGAAGGATCGGGACGACGCAAACCTGATCTTCAACCAGAGCCTCGTGCTGGCCGCCTTGTTCGCGGCCGTGACGCTGGTCGGTGGATACGGCCTGGCCAGCGCATACATGGGCACCCTGGGTGCGGACGCCGAGACGGTGACCGCGGGAATGACGTACCTCTACTGGTTCCTGCCGGGCCTCGGCCTCCAGTTCGCCCTCATCTCGATGGGCTCCGCGCTCCGGGGGACCGGAATCGTCAACCCGACGATCATCGTGCAGGTTCTGACGGTCATACTGAACGCCATCCTCTCGCCGATCATGATCGCGGGCTGGGGCACGGGCCGGCCATTCGGCGTCGCGGGCGCGGGCATGTCGACGACGATCTCGGTTGCTGTCGCCGTGGTCTTGATGACCATCTACTTCAAGCGCCTCGAGCGGTACGTGGTGTTCGACGCGAGCATGGTCCGTCCCCGTGTTTCCGCCTGGAAGCGAATCCTCGCGGTCGGGCTGCCGCCTGGAGGCGAGTTCGCGCTCATGTTCGTGTACATGGCCATCATCTATTGGGCCATCCGCGGCTTCGGACCGGAGGCCCAGGCGGGCTTCGGAGTCGGATCGCGTGTCATGCAAGCGATCTTTCTCCCGGCGATGGCGATTGCGTTTGCGACCGCCCCGGTCGCAGGGCAGAACGTAGGCGCGGGCAAGCCCGATCGGGCCCGGGAGACCTTCAGGACGGCCGTGGTCACTCTCAGCGCGATCATGATCCTGCTGACGCTAATGTGCCAGGTGCGGCCCGGCATATTCATCGCCTTCTTCACCGATGATCAGGCGGTCATCGCCGCGGGTGCTGAGTTTCTGCAGATCATCTCGTGGAACTTCGTCGCGGTGGGGATCGTCTTCACGTGTTCCGGAATGTTTCAGGCGATGGGAAACACTGTCCCCGCCTTGGCCGCGAGTGTCACACGGCACGTGACCTTTGCCATCCCCGCGTTTTGGCTCTCCGGCCAGAGTTGGTTCGAACTCCGCCACCTTTGGTATGCGTCCGTCGCGACCGCGACCATCCAGGCTGCAGTCATCTGGTGGATGCTCTCCATCGAGATGAAGCGGAAGTTGGGGAACGAGCCGTCCGTGATGCCGACTCCGTCGCCGGCGGAGACGGTCGGACGGAGCTGACACCGACTCTTCTGTGGGGTCGGCGCCGACTCCTCCGCGGATCTGACGACTGCTCTGTGGGGCGCCGCTGACTCCACTGTGGGTCCGGCTTTACGGGGCTGGCGCTTTCTCCACTTGAGCCCGTAGGCTTAGCTGCATCGGTTGGTCCGCGTCGCTGCCAAGCTCCATACTGGGAGGAGGCTGAGCCATGTATTCCACGAAATCGGCGGGCGCCTACTTGGCCTCCACCAGTGCCGTTCTGTGCGCTCTAGTGGTTTTCGCCATGGGTTGTGCGGACATGCCCGCGGAGGAGGCGCCCACTGCGGACGAGCCGTGGTTCGGTGTGATGCTTCCACCGGGATTTGCACCTCACGCCCTCCAGGTCATCGACGACCGTGCGGCTGCCCCGGCGGTCGTGCCCCAGGGAGAGAGCCAGTACCGTGAATTCGCGGGAACTGCGATCCAAGCGGATCTCGAGACCATCGTTGGCTTCTCAAGGGAAAACGAAGAGACAGCGGAGGTGGGTGAGGGGCAGATCTGGGGTCGCATAACGGGCTTTCCGTCGGGCTCGAAGACCATCCAGTGGGCCGTGGACGAGTTCCGGGCGGCGGGCATCTCAAACGTGGAGCTTCAGGAGTTCGATCAAGACCAGGACGCGTCGATCTGGCTGCCCCTGTCCTGGGAAGTGCGTCTCATCGGTGACCCCGCATTTGGGGCGGGGAGCGAGGACGTGGTTCTCGAGAGCGCGATGCCACTGTCGGCCGGCGATCTCACGGCCGCCGGCCTCACGGCACCCCTTGTGTACGTCGGCCCCGGGAGCCCCGCCGAGCTGGCGCACATCGACGTTCGCGGGAAAGTGGCCGTTCAGAAGGCGATCCCACAGGGTCACACGGTCTTCGTGCGGAGCCCGATGGGACTGAGAGCCCAGAATCTCCTGGACCGGGGAGCCGTAGCGGTCCTCAGGATCATCGACTTGCCGGGCAACATGCGTGCACGCGACATCGGTTGTGGCGGAGGCAGCTGCTTTAACATCGGCGGGCGTGATGGGCTGTTTATCGAGTCCGTCATGAACGCCGCGGCGGAGTCCGGTACGCCCGAGCTCCGAGTGCAGATGCGCCTGTCGTCTCAGAGGTTCTCGGGGCTGTCCGCGGCGAATGGCGTCGCGATCATTCCCGGTACGTCACGGAGCGACGAATACATCGTCCTCAACGCACACGTTGACGGCTGGTTCGATGGAGCTGGAGACAACGCGGACGGCTTGGCGGTTCTCGTCGCGTTGGCCCGACACTTCGCCAAGGAGCGGATGCAGCAGGAACGCAGCATCGTGCTCGTGGCCAGTGCAGGACATCACTCGTCGGGCCTCAGTGGTCCGGGGCATTTCGTGGCGATGAACCCGGAGATCGTCGAGAACTCGGTCCTGGTGGTGAATCTCGAGCACACGGCTCAGCGGCACATCACGCCGGCCCGCAGCACCCACGAGGATGGGTACCGGGAATGGACGATGGACTCGCACGAGGCCCCGATCGTTGCCGGCGTCACCAACCTCGCGCCCTTTCTGGAGGACCTCATCGAGCGGGGGATTCAGCGCTACGGCACCAATTTCGTCTCCGGTCCCAATACCATGGCGAGCGGGGAAGGCGGCACATATCGTCGAACGGGTAAGCCGGTGTTCACTACCATGCAGGGACCACCGATGTATCACACGACCGGAGAGGTCTTGAGGATGGTCTCGACGCCGGGCCTCGAGCGGATGGCCCGATTCATGGCCTTCTTCGTCAAGGAAGTGAACCAAGCTAGCGGGAGCCAGATCGACCCGAGCTGAGGAGTCACCGCTGAAGGGTACGGAGATGACGCCTTTCGATGAGGGTAGAGAGATGAAAAGCAGAGCGATGAAGGGTAGGGCGATGAGCAGTCGCACGATGAGGAGTCGAACCCTCCAACTGGTCCCGACACTGGCGCTTGCGATCGGACTGTCGGCACAGGTTCCCTCAGCACAGATCCACGCCCAGCAGGCACCTGAGTATGGGCCGTCCACCGGTACTCTCGTTGTCGCGGGCGGCGGTCCTTTGAACGGCACCGGAATCTTCGAGCGCTTCATCGAGCTCGGCGGCGGCGCGGAGGACGGGCGGTTCGTCATCGTGCCGACGGCGGGCGGGAACTACGACGAGGACGGCAACCTCAGGGTCTACGACGAGGCGAGCGTGTTGAGGTCTTGGCGGGACCGCGGGCTCAGGCACGTTTCCATGCTGCACACCCACGATCCCGCGATCTCCGGCACCCAGGGGTTCGTAGCCGAACTCGAGCGAGCGACCGCGGTGTGGTTTATCGGAGGCCGCCAGTGGAACATCGTAGACTCCTACGCGGGGACTCGCACCTACGACGAATTCCACAACGTACTCGAGCGCGGGGGCGTCATCGGGGGGAGCTCGGCCGGGGCCACGATTCAGGGCGAGTACCTAGTCAGGGGGGACACGAGGGGTCCCCAGATCATGATGACCGACGAGGTGGACCATCAACTCGGCTTCGAGTTCCTCCGCAACGTGGGGATCGACCAGCACATCAACACAAGGAACCGCTGGGACGACCTCATCCCGGTCATCGAGCAGAAGCCGCATTTACTCGGCATCGGTCTCTCGGAGGGCACGGCGATCGTCGTGACCAGGGACACGTTCGAGGTCATCGGCAAGTGGATGGTTGCGGTGCACGACAATACACGCGCCCACCAGCCGTGGGAGAAGCCGTATTTCGTGCTGGCACCCGGCGACGTCTACGACATGAAGGCTCGTCGGATCGTGGTGCCAGTCGACTGAATCGGGGTTCAAGTCGGGGGACAGAACGTCGTGACAGGAGACCGTGTTCTCAGACGGAGTTGAGCCCCAAGATTTCATAAAGCACGTGCGTACCGGACTTCCCCTTGATGGGCAACTCGAAGCTACGACCGACCTGAAAACTCTCGTCCAACTCGCTCACCGTGTCCTTCGACACGAGAAAGCGGGTCCCGACTTCCTTGTTCGCCGCCTCGATCCGACTCGCGAAGTTCACTGCATCGCCAATGGCCGCGAGCTTCTCCATGGGAGCTATGCCGATCGTGCCCACCACGGCGTCCCCCACATGGATGCCCACCCGAATGTCGAATTCTCGGCCGGGTTGAGCTCGTCCAGCGCTTCGAACATGCCTAGGCCCGCCCGGACCGCACGGGCCGCCTGGTCGCCGTCCCCGTGGATGCCGAACAGGGCCATCAGACCGTCCCCGATGTAATCACTGACGTGCCCGCCGTGGGACTGAATGACTTCGGCCATTAGAAAGAAGTACCGGTTCAGCACGTGGGTCACGTCGTAGGGCAGCAAGCTTTCCGCGAACGGCGTGTATCGGGTGATGTCCGCGAATAGGACGGCCAGACGCCGTTCCTTCCCGACCCGCTCGCTGGTCTGGCTGAGTTCCAGGAGATTGGCCAGCGCCAGATCCACCCGATCCACCACCGGCCGCCGGATCGACAGGTCTCCGTGCGCCGTCGTCTGACACGCCAGCCGAATGTTATCGCCGAAGTGCAACTGCTGAGCGAGTTTCTCCTCCCGCTCTGTACGGGGGCCACACATCTCGACGCCTTCGAGAACGAGCACTCGACACGTCGAACAGCGTGCCTTCCCACCACACGCGTGGGCGTGCGGAATCTCGGCTCGGACCGAGGCGGTGAGGATGGTTTCGCCGTCGGCGACTTCCACGTCGCGGTTGTCCGGAAGGAAATGGATGGTCGGCATGGAGCCATACTACCCAACTCAGTTCACAAAAAGAACGGCTCCGGCGGACAGACCGGCTTGGATGCCCTCTCTTGCAGCGTGGGATGCCGGCGCCCTGACCGTGCTCAAGAATAACGGATAAATTCGAGCAGATTCCCGTCCGGATCTCGCGTGTAGACACTTTGGCCGACCGCGTCCCCACCGTCGCGACCGCCCGTCCGCTCACCCTCCTCAACGATCTCCGCGTCGGCACGCGCCAGCATTTCGGTAAGCGATGCCCGCGTGCCTTCCCACACCCAACAGAAGTCGCCGCATGGTGGCTCAGCCGCCGCCGCGCGGAGCGTAAACGTCCCGCCCTGCCAAAGAGACGGACGGTGGAAGTTGATCTTCTGATCGGCGAAGTGGATGGAGATGATTCGCCCGCCCTCTCGCACGACGAACCCGAGCGCACGGTAGAAGGACACCATCTCCTCGACGTTCTGGATCGGAATCGCCACGTGATCGAGAGCCCCAATCCCTGATTCCTGTATCGTGCTCCCGGCCGCCTCGCGATTGGTAAGCGCGCTCGATGCCGAGACCGCCGCCCCGGCGGCGAGCACCTGCTTGATGAAGGAACGCCGGGGATTGGACTGGTCCGAAATCGAGGCCGTCTTCGAGTTGCTCATCGCGTCTCCCCTGATCCTGACCCGGAAATCGGATCGCCAGTGTTTTGCCGCACACGTAACGACCTCCCCAAGCGATCAATGAGTCTGAAACCGAAGCCGGACTCGCAGATTCCGACGCTCTTGCCAGCTTGGGGACCAGATCTAGGCGTGTCAATGCGTCCCGACTCGCTCAGCTCAGTCGGCAAACGACCCGTGGAATTGGCGCCGTCGCGTCCCCAACCATAGGCTATGGCAATGACTGACCCGATTTGGACCCGACGGGGTGTCGTAACGGCCCTCGCGGCCGCGGTCGCGATGGCCTGCATCCCCGACGAGCAGTCCCGTGAAATCATGGCACCCGCAGCACTGACGGGTAATCCAGCCCGAATCGCGGCTTGCCGGCCAATATTGAATCCGGTCGCCCCTTCCGGTCCCCCGCACCCAAGGAGGACGTCCTCGACTTCTGCGGGGTCGACGCCGGCCCGTGCGACCGCATGTCGGATCACATGACCACCCAATTCGGCGCCATGCGTACGATTGAAGGCGCCTCGGTTAGCCCTTCCAATGGGCGTCCGTGCTGCGGACACGATCACGGCTTCTCTCATTCGTCTTCCTTGTATTCTCGAAACGATCTCCCTTCCCTCGCGAGTTCCCGCAGCAGCGGGACGGGCTCGAGGTCAGGATCGTATTTTTTTGAAAAGCGCTCCAGATCTTCCACGATCTGGTCCAATCCGACTTGGTCCGCATAGTAGGTCAGGCCACCTCGATAGGTGGGCCACCCATACCCATACACCCAGATCACATCGATGGCGGCAGCACGCGGCACAATGCCCTCCGCCAGTATCTGGGCGGCTTCATTGACCATCGCGTAAAGCATTCGCTTCAGCATGTCCTCTTGAGAAATTTCGTTACGAGTGATCTCTGCGTTCTCAGAGACATCCCGGATGATTTGCTCTACCTCTGCGTTGGGTAGGGGCGTTCGACTCCCGTCCTCGTAGTCGTAGAATCCGCCTCCCGCCTTTTGGCCTAGACGACCCCGCGTGCAAAGCTGGTGTCGAATATTGGTGTCCTTGTCGGAGGTCTTGTCGCCCAACCAGCCGATGTCCAAACCAGCGAGATCTCGCATCGCAAAAGGACCCATCGGGAAGCCGAAATCGAAAAGGACCTGGTCGATCTCTTTGGGCATCGCGTGCTTCAGAAGCAGATCGTCGGATTGTCGCATACGTGCGCCAAGAATCCGATTACCCACGAATCCACGACACACCTCCACGACGACGACGGCTTTTCCAAGGTCCGCGCCGAGCTTCATACAGGTCGCGATCACTTCCTTCGACGTAGCATCCCCCCGCACGACCTCCAGCAAGCGCATGATGTTCGCGGGGCTGAAGAAATGCAGTCCGATCACGTCCTCGGGTCGGGACGTCACGGCCGCGATCTCGTTGATGTCGAGATAAGACGTATTGGAAGCCAGAACACACCCCGGCTTGCAGATATCGTCGATCGACTCGAATACGGATTTCTTGAGGCCCATATCTTCAAAGACGGCTTCGATGACCAGATCCACGCCGGATAGCGCTTGGTAGTCCAACGATCCTGTGAGCAGGGCCAGGCGCTCCGTCACATCATCCTCAGTCATCCGTCCTTTTCGAGCGCTGTTGGTATAATTATTTTCGACAATTCCGATCCCGCGGTTCAAGGCCTCCTGGCTCGCCTCAATGAGGGTCACCGAAATCCCCCGGTTGAGGAAATTCATTGAAATTCCACCACCCATGGTCCCCGCACCGATCACACCCACCGTCTCGATTGCACGGGTAGGCGTGTTCTTGGGGACGTCGGGGATCTTCTTGGCCTGTCGCTCGGCGAAAAAGAAATACTGCTGTGCCTGTGCCTCCGGACTGGCCTGGCATTCGACGAACAGCTCCCGCTCGTTTCGCAGGGCTTCGTCGAAGGGCAGACGAAGGGCGGCCTCCACGGACTGGATGATCGCTTCCGGAGCCTTGAATCCCCGAGTCTTTCGAGCGATGGACTTACGGAAATCGTCGAAGAACGCGGGGTTCTCTCGGGCCCTCTCCAGTTCATCGTCCAGATCACGAATCTTTGCCAGGGGACGGTCCTCACTGACCACCCTCTTGGCCAACGCAATCGCACCGGACAATAGATCCGCTTCCACGATCTCATCCACGAGACCCCCGGCGAGCGCTTGTCCCGCGGAGATGGGATTTCCGGATGTCATCATCTCCAGGGCCTCTTGCGCCCCCATCACGCGCGGAAGTCGAACCGTACCACCCGCCCCCGGGATGATTCCCAGCTTCACTTCGGGAAGCCCGAGCTTCGCCGAGGGCACGGCGACTCGATAATGACAACTGAGCGCCGTCTCCAGTCCGCCCCCGAGCGCCGTGCCATGGATGGCCGCAACAACGGGCTTCGACGCGCCTTCGAACGCTTCGATCACCTGGGTCGTGGTCGGTGCGTCAGGAACGTTCGGATTGGCGAACTCGGTGATGTCCATACCAGGGAAGAAGGTCCTGCCTTCACAATGAAGCACGACGGCTTCGACGTTTTCGTCGCTTTCGGCTTCCTGCATGCCGTCGACGAGTCCCTGCCGGACATGGTAGCTCATGGCGTTGACCGGAGGATTGTTGGATATGAGGACAGCGACGCCGTCTTGAACGTCGTAGGAAACGGATTGGCTCAGTTTCTTCATTTCAGTCCTTTGCGCTCACTGATCAGTCCCTGGGTGCTCACTCCCAAACCCGCTCCGCCTGGCGCCGCTGATGGGTAGGCAGGATCACAAATGTGGAATACAAGTTGGACTGTAGCCGTGAATTGAAAGGAGACGTCACCCACACGCTTAGCGGCGCGCGAGCGAAATCGGGAACTACTCCGGCTCAGACGGCTCCGCCTTCTGTTGCAGCTTCATGTTCAGCATGCGCACCGTCGCACCAACACCGGCGAGCACCTGGTTGGGGCTGACGCCTCGCGTTCTCACCGTGCGAAGGCCGTCGCGCCAGGTGATGAATACCTCAGTCAGCGCGCTGCTGCTGCCGCCCTTGGGGATGAGCAACTCGTAGTCCACCAGCTCCGGAAACTCGAAGCTGGTGGGGAACACTTTGCGGATCGCGTCGACGAAAGCATCGAATCCACCGTTCCCCGAGCCGGACGTCTCGTGCACCTCGTCGTTCACTGTGACCCGGATGCTCACCGTGGATGCGTGGTCCAGCTCACTGGTGATGGAACAGTCCAAGAGCTCGATGTGGCGGAAGTCCCTCCGCTCCAGCACGTCGGCGATGATGAAGGGTAGGTCCTCCACCGTGATGGTTTCCTTGGAGTCCCCGAGGCTCACGATCCTCTTCAGCACTTCCGCCTGGTCTTCGGGAGACAGGTTGATGCCCAGCTCCTCCAGGTTCTTCTTCAGCGACGCCTTGCCGCTCATCTTGCCGAGCGCGTAGTTGCGCTTGCGGTCGAAGCGCTCCGGGCTCAATGGCGTCTGATAAAGTCCCGCTTTGTGATCACCATCCGCGTGGATGCCGCTGGTCTGGGTGAACACGTCGGCTCCGATCACGGGCGCGTTGTCTGCGACCCGCTTGCCGGAGAAGTTCTCCACCATCCGACTCAAAGCGAGGATCTTGGTCTCGTCGATCGACAGGGTCATTCCCATCTTGTCGCCCAACGCGACCGCAACTTCGGCCAGGGACACGTTGCCCGCCCGCTCACCGAGGCAGTTGACCGTGCAGTGGATGGTGCGGATGCCGGCCTCAACCGCCCTCATGGCGTTGGCGGTGGCCAGCCCGTAGTCGTTGTGGGGATGAAAGTCGAACGTTTGGTCAGGGAACCTGGTGATCATGTCCGACAGGCTCTCGTGGACCTCGTCCGGCGTCATCACGCCCAAGGTGTCGGGCAACATGACGTGGGCGACTCCCGTTCCCTGCAGTCCCTCGACGAGGGAATAGACGTAGTCGCGGCTGTCGCGATAGCCGTTGGACCAGTCCTCTAGGTAGACGTTGACCGTGAGCCCCTGCTCGCACGCGTACTCCACGGTGCGACGAATGTCCTCGAGATGCTGTTCGAGGGTCTTTCGTAGCTGCATGCGGCAGTGCATCTCGCTGCCCTTGGTGAGGAGGTTCATCACGAGCGCGCCTGCCGATACGATCCAATCCGCACTCCGGCGTTCGTCCACGAACCCCAGGACCTCGACCCGATCCAGGCAGCCTTCGGTAGCCGCCCACTCCGCGATTCGG